>CBFDVE010000208.1:0-5070 GCA_965613205.1 uncultured Rhodospirillaceae bacterium | reverse complement strand
TGGAAAATCTCGATGAAGGGCAGGAACAGCTCGCGCTGGAGCCCGCCGGCATAGAGCTCGGCCGGGGCCGTGTTCGAGGTTGCCACGACCACCACGCCAGCCGCGAACAGCGCCTCGAACAGTCGCCCCAGGATCATCGCATCGGCGATGTTGGTGACCTGGAATTCATCGAAGCACAGCAATGTCACCTGTTCGGCGAAGCGTTTGGCGATAGGTGGGATCGGATCATCGGCCCGGCCCTTCCATTTGCGATATTCGTTCAGGTTGGCGTGCACCTGTTGCATGAAGGCATGAAAGTGAACGCGTTTTTTGCGCTTGATCGGGGCCGAGCGAAAAAAAAGATCCATCAGCATGGACTTGCCGCGACCGACCCCCCCAAACAGGTACAGCCCCTGAGGCGGGTTCTCCCGACGGCGACCGAGACCGAACCGTTCTTTCCAGCCCGAACCGCCATCACCGGGATCATAGGTGGACAGGGCCTTGTGCAGGCTTTGCAGTTTTTCCACGGCCAATGCCTGCACCGGGTCGGGTGTCAGGTGACCGGCGGTTATTTCGGCGCGGTAACTGGCGACAGGCCCATCGAGCATGGCTGATTACAGGCGTTTGACCAGGGAGGTCTTGATGTCGGCGATGGCCTTGCCCGGATTGAGGCCCTTGGGACAGGTGTTGGTGCAGTTCATGATGGTGTGGCAGCGATAGACTTTAAACGGATCATCCAGGTCATCGAGCCGCTGGCCGGTCGCCTCGTCGCGGCTGTCGGCGATCCAGCGGTAGGCTTGTAACAGCACGGCGGGACCCAGATAGCGGTCGCTATTCCACCAGTATGAGGGGCAACTGGTCTGGCAGCAGAAACACAGGATACATTCCCACATGCCGTCCAGCCGTTCCCGTTCTTGCGGGCTTTGGCGGCGTTCGTCGCCGGGGGCCGGGCTGTCGGCCATGAGCCACGGTTTGATTGATTCATATTGGGCGTAGGGTACGCTCAAATCGGGCACCAGATCCTTGACCACCGGCATGTGCGGCAGCGGGTAGATCTTAACGTCGCCCTTGATATCGGCGATGGGCTTGGTACAGGCCAGCGTGTTGGTGCCGTCAATATTGAAGGCGCAACTGCCACAGACCCCTTCCCGGCAGGAGCGGCGGAAGGTCAGCGTCGGGTCGATTTCGTTTTTGATTTTTATCAGGGCGTCCAGCACCATGGGGCCGCAGGTCTCGATGTCCACCTCGTAAGTGTCGAGCCGGGGGTTATCGCCGCTGTCGGGATCAAAGCGGTAAATCCTGAAGGTGCGGGTCTGGGTCGCCCCGGCGGCGGCGGCGTGGCTGCGCCCTTTGGTGACACGGGAATCGGCGGGCAGGTTAAACTCGACCATCTTAGTACACCCGTTCTTTCGGCTCGATGTAGTCGATGTCGTCGGTCAGGGTCCAGGCGTGGACGGGGCGGGAATTCAGGCTGACGTTACCCTTGTCGTCAATCCAGGCGAGGCTGTGGACCATCCAGTCTTGATCGTCGCGATTTGGGAAATCTTCCCTGGCATGGGCGCCCCGGCTTTCCTGGCGGGCGACGGCGGAATGAATGGTCGCCTGGGCGCAAGCGACCAGATTTTCCAGCTCCAGGCTTTCGGCCAAGTCGGAATTCCAGATCAGCGAGCGATCACTGACTCCGATCTGGTCCAGGGATTGGCGAATGCCATCGACCTTGTCGCGGCCCTGTTCCATGGTTTCCTTGGTGCGGAACACGGCGGCATCCTGTTGCATGGCGCGCTGTAAACTCAAGCGAATTTCGCTGGTCGGGCTATCGCCATCGGCATGGCGCAGACGGTCCAGCCGGTTGAGCGCGGAATCGGCGGAATCGGCGGGCAGGGTTTTCAGGGTTTCGCCGGCAACGATGGTTTCCGCCGCCCGGATGGCGGCGGCGCGACCGAAGACGACGATGTCGAGCAATGAATTGGTGCCGAGCCGGTTGGCCCCATGCACGGACGCACAGGCACATTCGCCAATCGCCATCAGGCCCGGTGCAACCGCGTCCGGATCATCGGCGGTCGGGCGCAGCACTTCGCCGTGATAGTTGGTCGGGATGCCGCCCATATTGTAGTGCACGGTGGGCAATACCGGGATCGGTTCGCGGGTGGCGTCAACGCCGGCGAAAATCTGCGCCGTTTCGGTAATGCCCGGCAGCCGTTGCCACAGCAAATCCGCGCCCAGGTGTTCCAGGTGCAGATAGATATGATCGTTTTCTGCCCCGATGCCCCGGCCTTCGCGAATTTCCACGGTCATCGCCCGGCTGACCACATCGCGCGACGCCAGGTCCTTGGCCGAGGGGGCATAGCGTTCCATGAAACGCTCGCCTTGCGAATTGGTTAAATAACCACCTTCGCCCCGCGCCCCTTCGGTGATCAGGCAGCCCGAACCATATATGCCGGTCGGGTGGAACTGGACGAATTCATGATCCTGCAAAGGCAGACCGGCCCGCGCGATCATACCGTTGCCATCGCCAGTGCAGGTATGGGCCGAGGTACAGGAGAAATAGGCGCGACCATAGCCGCCCGTAGCCAGCACGGTCTTGCGGCCACGGAAGCGGTGAATGGTGCCGTCGTCCAGATTCCAGGCCATCACCCCCTGGCATTCACCATCACCGTCCATGATCAGGTCAATGACCACGTATTCGACAAAAAATTCGGCGTTGCGCTTCAGGCACTGCTGATAAAGGGTATGCAAAATGGCGTGGCCGGTGCGGTCGGCGGCGGCACAGGCGCGCGGCACCGGGGCCTCGCCGAAGTCGCGCATGTGGCCGCCGAAGGGTCGCTGGTAAATTTTGCCTTCTTCGGTGCGCGAAAAGGGTACGCCGAAATGTTCCAGTTCGTGCACGGCGGACACCGCCTCGCGGCACATGTATTCAATCGCGTCCTGGTCGCCAAGCCAGTCCGAGCCCTTGACCGTGTCGTACATATGCCAGCGCCAGTTGTCTTCGCCCATGTTGCCGAGCGACGCGCCGATGCCGCCCTGGGCCGCAACCGTGTGGCTGCGGGTCGGGAAGACCTTGGTAATACAGGCCGTTTTCAGGCCCGCATCGGCCATGCCGAGAGTCGCCCGCAAGCCGGCCCCACCGGCCCCGATGACCAGAATATCATGGCTGTGTTCGATAATTTCATAGGCCGTTGAAGACATACCGGTCAGTTCCCGAAAACGACGATAAAAATAGACAGCAAAGACGACG
Organism: uncultured Rhodospirillaceae bacterium; assembly: GCA_965613205.1. GTDB lineage: Bacteria > Pseudomonadota > Alphaproteobacteria > Rhodospirillales > JABHCV01 > CAZZKE01. The sequence continues at coordinate 1,856 of CBFDVE010000208.1, read as the reverse complement.
CCCCGCCGATGTAAATAAAACCCTTGAGCGCCAGTAAGGTGGCAATTTTTGCCGCTTCGCCATGGATATAATCTTCCACCACCACCTGCATTCCCTGACCGATATGGTTGAACATGGTCAGGATAAACAGGCTCATCAGCAGCAAATTGCCCAGTTCACTGATCCAGCTGGTGAAGGCCCCGTGATCGGCGCCAACCAGGCCAATCGCCGAATAGATAAACCACAAAGCCAGAGGCGCCATGGCGATAGAGGTCAGGCGCTGGCCCCACCAGTGCAGGGTGCCGCCTTCGCTCGACGTACCATGCCCACGGGCACGGGCCAGGGGCGAACTCATATCCATCTACAGCGCCCCGATCTGCATATAGGCGGCGACCCAGGTGATCAGGGTCAGGACCCCGGCAACGGCGACCACGACCAGGCCGCTGGCCCGCAGCACCGGCATGTCGAAGCCGTGCCCCATGTCCCAAACCAAATGGCGGATGCCATTGGCGAGATGAAAGAACAGGGAAAAGGTCAAACCGAACAACACCAGTCGGCCGAACCAGGTGGCAAACAAATCCTGCGCCCGTTCGAACGCATCAGGGCCATAGGCGGCGGCGGCCAGCCAGTAAATCAGCAGCACCGCACCGCCGGCCATGGCCACCCCCATCATGCGATGCAGGATAGACAATATAGAGGTGATCTGCGGGCGATAGACCTGCAGGTGCGGCGACAGGGGTCTTTGTTTTTTTGTTGTTCCTGTAGACATATTCACGTGCCGTTTAAAAACGCTGTAAACCCGTTTAACCCGTGGGGCAAGCCAAGTCAACGAAGGTGGTGATGGCCCGGCGTTTATTACTAAATACTAATAAATACATTGCTGATTTATTCTAACATGTTGTTTTTATTTAATATCGGGAAATCCTTGTGCGCAATAATGTGGATAAGGTGTGGGCCACATGTGTAAATGTCGGCTTTTTACTCACAGAAATCAGCATTGACCGGCCACATTCACATTGAAAGACGGCACGATTATTCGGATCATGCTTGCGCACACGAAAGTGTCGATGCGACTTGATTTAAGGGTATGACCCCGGACCGCTTTTTAACAGCGGAAAGGGAGCTGGACCCGGAAGGAAGGTTGCCCCGCCCAAGACCTTTGCGGCGCTTGCGCCGTCAGGTTTCGCGCGGGACGGTGGCCGAGGCGACCTGAGCCGGATTTCGATCCGCCGTTCGGGGCGCGTAACGCTGCCAAGCGAAAAAGTAGCCTCATTAAGCGAGGCGGGCGTTTTTTTTGAAGATCGGTCTGGCTTCCCTGGTGGAGCCGATGGGTTTTAAGAAGGGACTGCAAACGGGAGGACAGGGGGTCGGGTTGTTTACAATCAGGCATTTTGTTTCATTCGGTCCGCGGCGCGGGGTTATGGACACGTTATCGATGGGTTGTTTCGAGGAAGGGGCGCTGGCAACGGCACTGTTTTCAAGGGGCGGCCCTGAGCCATTGACCGAACAGGCGATTCTCTGCCCAGGGTACGTTTGAGAGGTTTTTGGCAATACCGGGAAACCGGCTTTTGTATGTACGGAGCCTGGCCGGCTCCAGATAGAGGCGTCAGGAGTGCCGCTTAGGCGGCGCGTTTCGCGAGTTTCCCAGGATTCGCGTACCTGACGCCTTTTTCTGTGCGCTCACTAAGGTAGATGCCTCTTTAAGGTAAGTGCCCCTGCGGGCGCGCTCTTCTCATTAGGGTCGTGCCCCTCAATCGCCGGGCGCGCTCTTCGCGCTTGGCTAGGCCTCTGGAAGTCAGGTCGTAAGGCCGGACAGGAGTTAGGTTTGGCAGGACTGGCTCCTGCCGCGCATTAAGGTATGTGCCCCTGCGGGCGCG
>CBFDVE010000207.1:0-5072 GCA_965613205.1 uncultured Rhodospirillaceae bacterium | reverse complement strand
ACCTGCTGCAACAGCCCCCCGATATAGTGCTGGTTACCGGCGATCTGGTCAATAAGGCGCATTTGCAGGATTATCAGGGTTTGCGGGAGGCGCTCGACCGGCTTGCAATGCCCAGTTACGTGATTCCCGGCAATCATGACGAACGGCATATGATCCGCCAGTATTTCGGCGATTTGGGATATCTGCCCGCCGCCGGCGAATTTCTGCATTTCACCATCGACAGCGATCTATCCCCCTTACGCCTGATCGGCCTGGATACCAAGCGGTTGGGCCATGACGGCGGCGAGATGTGCGATGTCCGCCTGCAATGGCTGGACGACAGGCTGTCGGAACAGCCCAGCCGTCCGACCCTGATTTTCATGCACCATCCGCCTTTCGTTACCGGCATCGGCTTCATGGGGGTCAAGCGATTCGAAGGAGGCCAGGAAATGGAAGCCATCGTCGCCCGCCACGATCAGGTGCAGCGGGTGGTCTGCGGCCACGCCCACCGGGATGTCACCGTGCGCTGGGGCGGCACGGTGGCGTCGATTGCCTCAAGTTTGGTGTTTCAGATGTCCATGGACCTGCGCGAGGGAGCGAAATCCAGTTTCGTGCTGGAACCGGCGGCCTGCGCCATTTACAAATGGCACACCGGGCAAGGCCTGATCGCCCACCGCAGTGTGATCGGCGATTTCGGCCCGCGCCATGCCTTTGTCGTCGATCCGCTTTAAGTTCACTGCCGAAGCCCTATATATTGGTCACCATGATTTCAGACCTTGCCAAAAAATACGACCTGATGGTGCCGCGCTACACCAGTTATCCGACGGCGCCCCATTTCAGTGACACCGTCAATGGCGACACCTATCGCCAGTGGCTCGGCGAGATGGATCCAGTAACGCCCCTGTCGCTCTATTTCCACATTCCGTTTTGCGATGAAATGTGCTGGTTCTGCGGCTGCTATACAAAAATCGTCAAACGCTACGAGCCGATTGCTCAGTACATGGATGTGTTGCTCAAGGAAATCGACTTGGTCGCGGCAGCCCTGCCAACGACCATGAAGGCCAATCACCTGCACTGGGGCGGCGGCAGCCCGACGATCCTGAAAGGCGCGGACTGGAAACGCATCATCGAACATTTGCGCCAACGCTTCGATGTCACCGACGATGCCGCCATCGCGGTCGAGTTGGACCCGCGCACGGCGAGCGAGGATTACGTCAAGGCGCTGGCTGATGCCGGGGTCAACCGGGCCAGTATCGGCGTACAAAGCTTCGATGACAAAATCCAGAAGGCGATCAACCGCATCCAGCCCTACGACGTGACGGCCCGGGTGATCGGCTGGCTGCGCCATAACGGCATCGACGATATCAACATGGACATGATGTACGGCCTGCCCTTCCAGACCACGGAAATGGTCGCCCGCGAGGCGGAAATGGCGATTGATTTAAAGCCCGTGCGCATCGCCCTGTTCGGTTACGCCCATGTGCCGTGGATGAAATCCCACATGAAGATGATCGACGAAGCGACCCTGCCCGATGCCGATGCCCGCTGGCAGCAGTTCATGGCCTCGTCGGAAAAATTGCTAGGGGCGGGCTATGTGGCGGTCGGCCTGGATCACTTCGCCCGGCCCGATGATGACATGGCGCAGATGCTGGAAACCGGCGAGTTGCACCGTAATTTTCAGGGCTACACCGCCGACACCGCCCCGGCCATGATCGGCTTCGGCGCGTCCGCCATCGGCCAGTTGCCGCAGGGCTATATCCAAAACACATCACCCCTGAAGGATTACCGGCAGACCGTGGCGGCGGGCAATTTCCCCATCGCCCGTGGTTTTGGCTTAGGTGACGAGGATCGCCTGCGCTCCGACGTGATCGAACGCATCATGTGTGATTTGAACGTCGACCTGGACCAGATTTGCGACCGGCACGGCGTCTCCAGGGCGACGTTCGTTCCGGAAATGGAGAAACTGGGCGCCATGGCCGATGATGGACTGGTCAACCTCTCGGGCAATACAATCACGGTGACCGAAACCGGTCGGCCATTGGTGCGCCTGGTGGCGGCGGCCTTCGATGCCTACCTGTCCAGCGGCAAGGCCCGCCATTCCCGCGCCGTTTAGGCACACCATGCGCGCCAGATTCCCCGCATATTATCGCTAAATCCCCTGGCGAATTTCTGATAATCGCAGATCGGCGAGCTGGCCATCATCTGACGCAAATCGGCCCGCAGAGCGGCAAGCCTGTCCGTATCGTTGGCCAGCCCAACCGCCAGTTCCACGTATTGCTGCGGCCCTGCGGCGACCAGTTCCGGCAGACCCAGGGTCATAAGGTGGCTCGCGGAATGGCGGCTGGCAAATGTGTCACCGGGCAGGGTAATTACCGGCACCCCCATCCACAACGCCTCATAGGTGGTCAAGCCGCCGGAATATGGAAATGGGTCAAGGGCTAAATCGACCTTGTTATAGCAAGCCAATAGCTCGGCGTGGGGTGAGCGACCTTCGAGCAGCAACCTGGAAGGATCAATCCCGTGCGCTTCGAACATGCCCAACAGCCGGTTCTTAAAGCCAATCGAGTCGCCACCCTTGCATTTGATGAACAGGCGGGAGTTTTCCGTTCGGGCCAGAATTTGCGACCAGACCGCGACCACATCCTGGTTTATTTTTGCCGGATTGCTAAACGAGGCAAACGTCACCCCGTCATTTTTCCGGACCGGCAAGGGCCCGACTTGCGGGGCGTATTCCGGCGGGCTGTAACACAGCCAGCCATCGGCCATTCGAATGATTTTCTCACTGTAGAATTGTTCTTCTTGCGCTGGTGTCGAATGGGCATCGGACAACAAATAATCCATCGCCGGTAATCCGGTGGTGCCGATATACCCGGCCCAGGTCACCTGTAGCGGTGCCGGTTTGGCGGCAAAAACCAGCAAGCGAGTTCCCAAATGTCCGGCCAGATCAAACAGGATATCAATTTCATCGGCGACAATCATCTGTCCCAGTTGTTGATCAGACATGCCTTGTACATCATGCCAGATATCGGTGGCATTCCTGATCCGGTCGGTTAAGTCGTCAGCGCTGCGATCGGAATAGACCACCGTTTCGATGTCGTTTTTTACAAGATGTTCGAACAATCCAACAATAAAATAGCCGACCGGATGACGCCCCAGATCAGCAGACACGAACCCGATGCGCAGAGCCCGATCAGGGTCCGGCGCCGAAACCGGCGGCAACGGGTGCCGGGTGATATGGCCGCCATACCGGTCCGCCCACTGGCGATGTAAGTCAAGCAAGGATTGGGCGTTATGGCCGGGCCGGTATTGTTCCATCATCAACATATTGGAATAAGCCCCGGCCCAGGTCGGTTCAAGCTGGCAAACCATCTGGAAACAGGAAATCGCCTCGTCTAACAAGCCACATTCGCCGAGGGCAATGCCCAGATTGGTATAGCCATCGGCGAAATTCGGATTGATCGCCAGGGCCTGGCGATAGCAGACAATAGCGGCATCCAGTTGATCCAGCGATTTCAGGCAGGCACCCATATTGTAGTGGGCCTCGCCGTAGGCCGGTTTCAGGCCAATGGCTTTATGAAAACTGACGACGGCGACTTCGAATCGCCCCAGGCTTTGGTAGGCGATGCCAATATTATTGTGTATTTCGGCCACATCGGGGGTCTCTTCAAGGGCCCGCTGATAGCTGCCGATGGCTTCTTCCATGCGGCCAAGATATTGCAGGGATTCACCAAGATTCCGGTGGACGGCAACGAAATCCCGGCGGATTTCCAGGACTTTTTGAAAGCTATCGACGGCTTCCCCGTGACGCCCCTGATCTTGAAAAACAATACCCAGGTTATGGTAGGCTTCGACATAATCGGATTGCACGGAAAGCGCCTTGCCATAGCTACTGGCGGCCTCGTCCAGTTGGCCTTGAATGCGCAGGACATTGCCCAGATTAAAATGGGCCTTGGCATAGTCGGGATTGTTATCGAGGGCGTTGCGATAGCTGGCGGCGGCATTCTCCGTCTGCCCCATATCCATCAGGGCATTGCCAAGATTGTTATGGGCTTCGGGAAAATCAGGCTTGAGCGCAACCGCCCTGGAAATCAGATCAACGGCGATTTCCGGCTGTCCGCCATGATGGTTCAAGGCCCCCAGCAAATGCAGCGCCAATGGATGGTTGGGGTTTGCCGTCAAAACCTTGTCATACAGTTTTTCCGCCTGTGCCAACTGACCGGCGGCGTGATGTTGCATGGCGGATTGGAATACCTGGTCTATGGAACCCGAGCGGGTTGGGGCATTTCTGCCCTGTTTTCGCTGCCGACGTTTTTTGGATTTGCTCATGGCGTTCCGAAATTTCACAGTTGGTGAAGTTGCGCTCTATTTGACGGCTTGAACCTTAATAATAATTCAACAGACAAATTTTTGTTTCCAGTGCCGTCCGATAGACAGTTAACGACCCCGCCTGTATCCTTTTTCAAACAACGGAATCAGCGCTCATGGCGATCACCTCTTTCAGTTACGCGATCCTGCGGTCGGCCCGTGAAAATGGCTTGCTGCCCCAGTCCGGCTCGATCCTGGAATTCGGCGAGGCCAACTGGTACGGCGATGTGCCCATCGAGGCCCTGGCCCAGGATATCCAGGCCTTCATCGAACCGGGCGAGCGGCAAAGCAAGCTGGAAGCGCGCTTAGCCGACGTGCTGCAACAGGATCAGGTCGGCATCGCTTTCGGGCTGGCGAAAGTTTTCTACGGGGTTTTCTTCGCCAGCGACGACACCACGGCGATCGATTTCGACGGCACCGATGATTGTCTGAAGCTGGACCTGAACGGCCCGGTCACCCTGGACCGGCAATTTGATGTCACCATCAATAACGGCACGGCGGAACATATTTTCAATATGGCTCAGTTTTTCGCCACCCAGCACGACACCACCAGGCCCGGCGGGCTGATGATCCACGAAGGCCCCATGATCAAGGGTTGGGTCGATCATGGCTTCGTCAATTTTCAGCCGACTTTGTTTTTCGACATGGCGGCGGCCAATGGCTACCAGATCGAGCTGTTCTGCATCGGTGCCATCGAACCCCTGACCGCCCACCTGTTCGATAGCCGC
>CBFDVE010000206.1:0-5075 GCA_965613205.1 uncultured Rhodospirillaceae bacterium | reverse complement strand
CTTCCCACTCGGCCCGCTCCAATGCCTCCGCCTCATCGGCCAGCATCCACCATTGTGTCCGCTTTGCCTTCTGGGCCTTGGCCCGGTACATGGCGGCGTCCGCACTGCGCAGCAATTGTTCCGGTTCGGATTCATCGGTCGGGTAAATGGCCATACCAATACTCGTGGTGACCACCATTTCCCGCCGATCAAGAATGAAGGGTTGTTCGAACGCCCGCAGAATTTTGCGCGCGACGACTTCAGACAGGGTGCCAGAGTCCAGATCAGGCAAAATAACCAGGAATTCGTCGCCGCCCATGCGGGCAACCGTATCGCATTGGCGTATACAGGTATGAATGCGATCGCCGACTTCGCACAACAATTGATCACCGACGGCATGACCGAAGGTATCGTTAACCTTTTTGAATTTGTCCAGATCCAGAAACAACAGGGCGACGGATTTCTGGCCACGATGGGCCCGGCCAAACGCCTGGGACAACCTGTCCATGGCCAATCCACGGTTCGGCAATCCGGTCAGAAAATCGTAATTGGCCTGACGCAGAAGCACCGCTTCATAGTGCTTCCTTTCGGTCACATCGAGCACCACATTCAGGGTCTGGACAACTCCTTCATGTTCGTCTTCGTCATTGATGGTCGATATCAGTACATCGATGATAGTGCCGTCTTTCTTGCGAAACTGGCAATCCACATCGTAGCTTTGGCCGTCATGGGTAATTGTCGGGTTTTCTGCGGCATCGAACAGTTCGACAAATCCGGATGTCATAAATTTGCAGGCCTGTTGGCCGATGAATTCATCTTCCCCGTAGCCCAGATTGGCCAGCAAATGATCGCTCGCACTGATCACCAGTCCAGCCTTGTCGGTCGAATAGGCCATCACCGGACTTTTCCGGTAAAGGGTGCGATAGCGGAACTCGCTTTGATGTAATAATTGTTCGGTTCTGCGGCGTTGGGTCACGTCTTCAGCGGTGCCGCGAACACCCATGAACTGCCCGCTTTGCGGGTCGAATACGGGAATGCCACTCATCAGAAAATGCCGTGGTTGAGCATCGTTATCGACGATTACAAACAATTCGTCCCGAAACGGCTTGGACCAGTTCAAAGACGAAGGTTCGCCATCTTCCTGAACAAATTTGCCAAGACTGTTCAGCGACCGGCCTTTCAGGGAATAGGGGTGGAAGCCGAGAACATCCATCACCCGCAGAGAGACATAGCTGAGCACGAATTTCGGGTCGGTTTCCCAAATCCAATCGGAGACCAATCTTGTGATGTCTATAAAGCGGCGTTTTTCGGCGGCAAAAAGCGCCAGTTCCTGATCATCAGTTACCGGATTGGTTGGATTAGCCGTTAAAGCGGTATCAATTTTGTCGATCACATTATTATTGATCTTGTCGGACTTCATCTCCGGCTTTCGCCTCCCCTAACTTCAACTCCCGGATCGCCGCCAGATAATCTGAATCATTTTGCCACATGCTTAAAACCTGTTCTGCGGCCCCTTGCGTTATCGCATTATAAAGTTCAGTTACCTTGCGGCTTTCCTTCTTCAGCACCTTGTCCGTTTGCGGCCAAACCTTTCGGGTAAGGACAAAAATTTTCATGAAGGCATCAAGATCAGTACTCATTGCCTTGAAGACAATGGCCAATCCCTCGCCCCTCCTCTCGTAAAGTATACGCTGAGCCAGCTTGGAACTCAACACCGCCCAGTTGCGAAATAACTCGATAAACAGGGGCACCGCACCCTCTTCCAGCACGGTCAACATCAGGTCCGCGCCGGCCATGCCGATTTCTTCCATTTCCTTGACCAGGGCTTCGGAAGGTCTGATCAACTTGATGCCACTGGGCAGGGCCCGTATGCGCTGGCGCACCACGTCGCCCATATGGCGATCCAGGTCCTGGGCGCTTAAGTCGAAACGATCAAGGATATATTCCCTGAGCGCGGCGGAGACCAGCAGCAGCAATTTTTTCGCCTGTTCCGGGGCCAGTTCTTCCCGCCGTAAAATCGGCCCCTGGAAACTGTCGATGCGCATGGCCTGTTCGACCAGATAGTTCATCGTCCCTTCGGCAATTTTGGCGTTGGCGTTTTCCAGCAACGAACGGATCACTTCCTCGTCGCCCGTATCAACCAGGGCATCCGATACAGACTCGCTGATGCCATCACGAATAGAAACCGCCAGTTGATGTTCCTGGGTGCGCTGGCGAATGATTTCAATCAGATCGGTGTCTTCGAGTACCCGGCTTTTGATCAAAACCGGATAGGCCACTTCAATTTCATCATTGGCCAGGAAGGTAACAAGGTCTTTCGGAACGTCTTCGGCGGTCGCGATAACTTCGGCCAGATGCTTGCGCACAGACACTTCAACATCCCGCACCAGGCGGTGCAGAATGTCGAACATCATGGCCCGCTCGATGTCGGACAAATCACCTTCATCGAGAAACAGGTCGGTCACCGTTTCCGCCAGGGCGGATCGGCCTTCCTTACTTTTTTCGTGCGCAAGTTTGAAGAGATGTTCGCTGTTCAGCAAATCAGCCCCCAACTCAATACCGGCAAACCGAATCATTTACCATTCCCAGAACAAGCCTATCGTTGCCCGGCTTAAGATTTTGCTAACCCTACGCCAACGAATCAACTTAGCCAAAAGAGTCCTATGATTCAACGGGATAGCATAACAACGGGCAAATAAGGAAATGATGGTATGAATAGAGTCATTCGGCACCAGATATGGTGATAATAGAATCCAACGATTGCTCGAAATCGCAAATAGTTGCGAATTTGTTCTGTTTGCATACTCGTAGTCATGAAACAGGTTTTAAGATATATGGTTAACGGGATATCAGCAGGAAATGGCCAGGCAGGCCGGATTCAAGCGAATTCCCTGCTATCCCTCGGCATGTCATCGGGATGAAACCATCCGGGAAGTTCCGAAATCCGGTCAAGCCAGGCCTTGATTTGCGGCCACCGGCCGGTGTCCAGGCCGGTATCCTTGAGCCAGTACAGATAGGCGCAGATCGAAATATCGGCGATCGAAGGAGTATCGTTGACCAGGAAAGGCTTGCTTGTCAGTTCCTGTTCCAGGCGGTCCAGATCCTTGACCGCCCGGTCACGCAGATCGGCGAGAATATCTTCCGCCGTGTTGGCGGAAAACTTTGTCAGCCAACGCAGATTCGAAACCGATTTACCGATGTTGCAGGATTCCCAAAACAACCATTCCATGACCTGTTGGCGATGCAAGTAGTCGCTGAAATTAAACAGCACCGAGCGGTTGCTTAAAAAGCACAGGATGGAGTTGGACTGGCACATGGCCGACCCGTCATCGATCAGCACCGGCAACTGACCAAAACGGCTGCTGCCCTGTATCTCATCGGATCGTTCGGTCCGGGGCACGGTAACATCCTCATGGCGATAGGCGTAGGGTGTGCTTGACAGGGCCATGAACAGCACCGGCTTGTAGCAATTTCCCGAACGGTAATCACCAAATAATGTGTAATTGCTCATAAACTTGTAGCCCGCCCCAATCCCGCTACGACCCTTGATTGAACTGCCGCCCGGCGCACTATATGTAAAACAAGCCAGACTGGGAATACAATTGTTTTGGATCTGGATTATTTCGTGCCGTACAGCCTGTCACCGGCATCGCCCAGGCCGGGCACGATGTAGGCGTTCTTGTTCAGGTGGCTATCGAGGGACGCCGTATAAACCGGAATATCCGGGTGGGCCTTGGCGAAAACCCGCATGCCTTCCGGTGCGGTGACCAGCGCCATGAAACTGATGTTGGCGCTTTTGACCCCGTGTTTCTTAACCATATCGACCGCATAGGCCGCCGAATTGCCGGTCGCCAGCATGGGATCGACGACAATAAACCGGCGCCCGGCGGCGGTCGGCAATTTGACCAGGTATTCGACCGGCTTTTTGGTTTTTTCATCCCGGTACAAGCCGATGTTGCCGACCCGGGCCGAGGGCATCAGTTCCAGCAAGCCTTCGGCCATGCCGGTGCCGGCCCTGAGAATGGGCACGATAGCGACCTTCTTGCCCTTGATCACGTTGGCCGTGAATTTCTTGATCGGGGTCTCGATCTCTTTATTCATCAGGGGCAGATCGCGGGTAATTTCATAGCCCATGAGCAAGGCGATTTCCTTCAGCAATTCGCGGAAATCACGGGTCGAGGTCCGCTTGTCCCGCATCAGGCTCAACTTGTGCTGAATAAGCGGATGATCGAGCACGTGCAGGGTGGGAAATTCGGAGTGATCGGCTGCCGGTAATTTGGCCATAGAAAACCTCTTTTCAGGACAAAGTAAAATCAACGGACCGGCTCTGGCCATCCAGATCCAGGCTGGCGCTTACGGCTGGGGTCCGGGCGATCACCCGACCGCGACGAATGACGAAAAGCCGGGCCGGGCGCAGACGAATGGCCTCGAACGGGCTGGCCGCCTGCAACACCACCATATCGGCATTAGCCCCCACCTTCAGGCCATAATTTTCCAGGTTCAGCACCGTCGCACCGTCCACCGTAACCGCGTCGAACATCTTGCGGATGTCATCCATGCCGGTCATCTGCGCCGCGTGCACTGCCATGTGGGCGACTTCGAGCATGTCATGGCTGCCGAAACTATACCACGGGTCCATGACACAATCGTGACCGAGCGCCACGGTCACCCCGGCATCGCCCAGTTCGCGGATACGAGTCAACCCGCGGCGCTTGGGGTAACTGTCGTGGCGACCCTGAATGGTAATATTTATCAACGGGTTGGCAATTGCCGCCACACCCGCCTCGGCGATCAGCGGGATCAATTTGCTGACATAGTAATTGTCCATCGAATGCATCGATGTCAGGTGCGACCCGGCGACCCGCCCGGCCATGCCCAGGCGCTGGCATTCGCGGACCAGAGTTTCGATGTGGCGGGAATTGGGATCGTCGGTTTCGTCGCAGTGCATATCGACCATCAGGCCCCGTTCGGCGGCAATTTTCATTAATGTGCGGACGCTTTCGGCCCCGTCTTCCATGGTCCGTTCGAAATGGGGAATGCCGCCGACCACATCGACCCCCATGTCCAGCGCCCGGAGGAGGTTGGCTTTGGCACTG
>CBFDVE010000205.1:0-5093 GCA_965613205.1 uncultured Rhodospirillaceae bacterium | reverse complement strand
TCGTCGCCGTTGCCGGGTTCCGGACCGCCAGCGTCGCCGACACCATTTGCGATCTTGGGGTCAGCGAAGGATTGCCCGCCGAACCCGTCGATCCGCCGACCCTGGCGATGGTGTTTTCGATCAACGATTCACCGCTTGCCGGGCTTGACGGAAACAAGGTTACCTCGCGCATGATCCGTGACCGGCTGCTCGCCGAAGCCGAGGGCAATGTGGCGATCCGGGTCACCGAAGCGGCTAATACGGACGCCTTTGAAGTGGCCGGCCGGGGCGAGCTGCAATTGGGCGTACTGATCGAGCAAATGCGCCGGGAAGGGTTCGAGCTGTCCATTTCAAGGCCCCGGGTGCTGTTTCAGGAAAATTCCGAAACCGGCGATATAGAAGAACCCTACGAAGAAGTGCAGATCGACGTGGACGAGGAATTCTCCGGCATCGTCGTCGAGGCCATGTCGGTGCGCAAGGGCCGGATGACGGAAATGCATCCGTCGGGCGGCGGCAAGGTGCGGCTTTGTTTCAAAGCCCCGGCCCGTGGGCTGATCGGCTATCACGGCGAATTTTTAACCGAAACCCGTGGCACCGGGGTGATGGCCCGGATGTTTGATTGCTACGGCCCCTACTGTGGCGACATTCCCGGTCGCCGCAACGGCGTGCTGATTTCCAACGCGGCGGGCAAAACGGTGCCTTACGCGCTGGCCAACCTGGAAGGGCGCGGCTCGATGATCGTCGGCGGTGGCGTGCCGGTCTACGAAGGCATGATTATCGGCGAACATTCGAAGTCGGGTGATCTCGAAGTCAACCCCATGAAGGCCAAGCAATTGACCAATGTGCGCGCATCGGGCACCGATGATGCCATCCGCCTGACCCCGCCCAAACGCATGAGCCTGGAAGAAGCCGTCGCCTACATCGACAATGATGAACTGGTCGAGGTCACACCCAACAATGTCCGCCTGCGCAAGCGCCTGCTCAACCCGCACGACCGCAAACGGGAATCCCGGGCCAAAGAAAAACTCGGCTAATACTAGCATTGGTGCGCCGTGGCACGTAATAAGGAGGCCATGACCGAGACTGCCGATCACCCGTTCCAGACCAATCCGTTCTGGCGCATGTTGCCTGCCGGTATGCGTCGGCGCTGGTGGATGTTCCGCCCGCTCGATCTGTTGGCCCGATATTTCCCTTTGTTCAAGGCCCGCCGGGGGCTGGTGGTCATTCGCATGGATGGCATCGGCGACATGGTGTTGTTTCGCCGGGCGCTGGATCATTACGGGGATGTCTTCGGCGTTGATCAGGCCGATATCACCGTTGTCGGTTGTGCAAGCTGGCAGTCTATCGCCGGAGAAATTTTCGCCGGCTACCGGGTGCTGGTGATTGATGAACATAAATACGCCAAACGCCTGTTGTACCGGCTATATGTGTCGTTGCGGGTACGGCTGCTGGGCGCGGCGGTCTGTGTCAATGATTCCTATTTCCGCCGGGCGCTGATGGCCGACAGCCTGGCCTGGGTCACGGGAGCACCGAGGATCGTATCATCCCTGCCCTATATCGCCGAGCGCAACCGCCAGGAATATCTGTATTACATGAGCCAGGTTGATCAGATCGTCAACACGGGCTTCTACCCCTTGCACGAGGTTGAGCGCCATTACCGGTTTCTATCGACCGTCGCGGGCCGTGACATTGTCCCCGAAATACCCCGAATTTCCTGGCCCGACCGCTCTCCCGACCCGGACATTCTGGCCCCTGGCGATGGTTATGCCGTGTTTAATCCGGGGTCCAACGAATATGGCCGACGCTGGCCCCTGGATAAATACAAGGACCTGGCGGCGAAAGTGCGTGCGGCCGGATACCGGGTTGTCTATGTCGGCGGTCGCAATGAAAAGCCCGGCGAGGTCGGTGGCGACGATCCGGGCGTTGTCGATTTAATGGGCCGGACCACCCTGCCCCAACTGATGGATATCCTCAATAATGCCGCCCTGGTGGTCAGCAACGATACCGGCCCGGCGCATTTGTCCATTGCGCTCGGCGCGCCCACTCTGGTCATTGTCGGTGGCGGCCATTTCAGCAGCTTCGTGCCCTACCCTGAAAAGATATGTCCGGCCAACGCCCGTTTCGTTGATCACAAGATGGATTGCTATCACTGCTTCTGGCGCTGCCCCAAACGGGCGACCAAGTTCGACGTGTTCCCCTGTGTCCGGGATGTAACCGTCGATCAGGCGTGGCATCAGGCGGCCCAGTTGCTGGCGACCAAACCGTGAAAAGCTGGGCCGCCTCAACCGGCGTCTATGTGGAACGCCGGGTGCTGGTCATTTTGCTGCTCGGTTTTTCCAGCGGCCTGCCCCTGCTGCTGGTCTATTCGACCCTGTCGGCCTGGCTCAAGGACTCCGATGTCTCGTTGACCATGATCGGGTTGTTCAGTTGGGCCTCGACCGCCTATGCGCTTAAATTTCTGTGGGCGCCTCTGGTTGACCGGATGCCGCTGCCGATCCTGACCCGGCTGTTGGGTCAGCGGCGGGGCTGGCTGATCGCCTCGCAGGGGCTGATCGCCATCACCATGATCGGCCTGGGCGGCACCGACCCGGCCACGGATTTATGGTCGACCGCCCTGTGGGCCGTGGCCCTGGCCTTCGCCTCGGCCACCCAGGACATCGCCATCGACGCCTACCGCATCGAATCCCTGCCCGAACAACAACTGGGCGCGGGGTCGGCCAATTACGTTTTCGGCTATCGCATCGCCATGCTGGTGGCCGGGGCCGGGGCCCTGTTGATCGCCGACGGGTTCGGCTGGTCTATGGCCTATGTTGTCATGGCGGGCCTGATGGGGGTCGGCGTGTTGACCGTACTGTTCAGCCCGGAACCGGACCGCACCGCCGTGGCGGTGCCAGGCGATCAAGGCCTGGTCGGCCAGTTCACGGACGCGGTGATCAACCCGTTCCTGGATTTCATGTCCCGGCCTCACTGGCTGATGATTTTGGCTTTCGTCGGTTTGTATAAATACGGCGAGGCATTGCTCGGCGTTATGGCCAATCCGTTCTATCTGGAAATGGGCTTTTCCAAGTCGGAAATCGCCGCCGTCTCGAAAGGTTACGGCTTCGCCATGACCCTGTTGGGCGGCTTCGTCGGCGGTGTGCTGGTCGCCCGCTACGGTATCATGAAGGCGCTTTTGTATGCCGGGGTCCTGCAATGCGTGGCCAACCTGGCTTTTGCCGCCCAGGCCCTGGTCGGCTATTCCATCCCCATGCTGGCGGTCACCATATCGATCGAAAACCTGACCGCCGGCATGGCGACCACGGCCTTCGTCGCCTACATGTCGTCCTTGTGTAATGTCGCCTACACGGCGACCCAGTTCGCCTTGTTATCATCGATGATGGCCTTCGCGCGCACCATCATGGCGTCCGGCGGTGGTTGGCTGGCCGACCAGATGGACTGGGCCAGTTATTTTGTCATCACTACCTTCGCCGCCGTGCCGGGCCTGGTCATTCTGGTCTGGTTGATGAAGCGGATACCGGTGGAAGAAAGCGAAAATATTAATTGATATGCCCCGTTTGTTTGGTGGCCTCCCAGATGTGGTAAATCGTCCCAGGAAGCGGCATCTGAATATTTATGGGATTCACACAACAAATAACATGAGCTATCATTATATTCTTAGTACGATTGGAAATACCTGTGGTCAGTAAATCAAAATTGAATGCGGTTATCGAAAAAGTCCTGAGGGACATATTTGATGATATCGATATTGAAACCATAACCGTCGAACCGGATATCGATGAGGATGGTGATAATATTCTGCGCGTCAGGGTCATATTTGATGGCGAGAACAAGCAACTTGATACACACAAAACATCAAGTTTGTTACGTTACATGCGCCCCAAAATAGCGGATATTGGAGAGAATGCTTTTCCCGTAGTTTCGTTCATTGCGAAATCGGAAATTAGGAAGCCTAAACCTGAAGCCGCTTGACTTACTCAAGACCGCCGATGAGTTAGTACACTCAAGAAGCGGCAAACCCCGCCAATCAAATCTCAGGCGGGCAGAAAGCACCGCATATTATGCCTTGTTTCATTGCCTGGCTCAATGTTGCGCCGATCTTCTTGTCGGCAGCATCGGGGCCAAACGAAGTGATTCAGCGTGGCATCAAGTCTACAGGGCTCTGGAGCACGGCCTGGCAAAAAACAACTGTAAGAACCAGGCTGTGTTGAAAAAATTTCCGAAGGAAATAGAAGACTTTGCAAACGCTTTTGTTGCCCTTCAGGCAAAACGCCATATTGCCGACTACGACCCATTCGCCCAACTATTCAAATCGGAAGTTAAGCAAGATATTGCGGATGCCAAGGAAGCCATCGCAAATTTTTCGAATACAGCAGCAAAAGACCGACGCGCGTTCGCCGCATTTGTCTTGTTTAAAAACCGGGAACGGCAGGACCGAAACTCTTAAGACAGACTTTTTTCCAGCGCCGCCAAAACATCGTTGATGGGGATACGCCCGATCTCCCGCCCGCCGTAATCTTTGGCCTCAATTATTGTCACCTTGTCGCTCATGGGCCGGAATTTTTCCGGCACCGTGGGGCCGAACAATGAAACCAGGGGCCGGTTGCTCAGGGCCAGCATGTGACCGACACCGGAATCGTTGGCCAGGGACGCGCCCATGCGTTCGGCCAAGGCGATGGTGAACAATGGGTCGAAATCGATTTTCTTTTGTTGCTCCGGGAACAGGGCGCCGGGCACGGCCTGTTTGATTTCGGCCTGCCAGTGCTCCTCCTGGGGTCCTAAGAAAAAAACCGGCACGCGGTATTCCTGGGCCTGGGCGACAGTGATAAAGTTCTTCAGCGGCCAGCATTTGGGCGGGCCGCCCGAGCCCGGTGCGAAACCCACATAGGTACCGCCGACCGGCAGCAGGACCAGGGCCTGGGCGCGCATGTGGGGGCTCGGGGCAAGGTCCAGCGAGGTCGGGGTGACAAAGGTTTCGCCGCTGGCAAATTGCAGCAGGTCGAGCAATTGCCGCTGCATGGATTTGGGATATTTGTAGCCCTTGGGTGGCCTGGTGGAAGACAACAGGAAACGCGCCGCAGGCGAAATGAAAGTCTTGTGGGGAACCCGCCACAGAG
>CBFDVE010000204.1:0-5095 GCA_965613205.1 uncultured Rhodospirillaceae bacterium | reverse complement strand
CGTTCAACGGCATCGACCGCCATCGGGTTGTTGGAAAAAGTTTCTCGTGTGAGGTCCCTCGTATAGGCCTCGACGGAAGCAATGTTTTCCAAAATGTCATGGATGCGCCGGGCCGGTCTTTCAGTAGGCAACGACCACTTCCTTCTGTATGGATTGATCGAAGCCGCTGTTGAATTCCCTTAACGTCACCATTTCAACGCTCGCACCCAGGATTTCCTTCAAGGTTGATTGAATCCCGGCCAGACGGAAGGCGTCCATATCTTCCGGGACTTTAACCATCAGATCAATGTCGCTGCCGGGTTCCTCCTGGCCTCGGGCGACGGAGCCAAAGACGGCGACATTCAGGAGCCCTTTGTGGGTCAAGGCATCCCGATTAACCCGCAGCATCTGGATGGTGGCACCGAGAGAAGGGGGCGGTGTTTCCGTCGTCAGTTCATTGATGAAACGGGTCACCATGCGCGATGCGCTGACGCCCGTTTTCCTGGCGTGTTGCTTGATGGCGGTCACATGATGCGGATCGATATTGAGGGTTAAAGGCATATTTTAAACTCGATTTATGCGGCTATTACGTAATATACGTATAAATAGCGTAATTACGTAATAAGGGCCAGAAATATTAATGAATAACCTTGCCTGTTGACTCACCCATACGGTTTCTTCTTTAATGGAACGTATCATGAACATAAAACAACTGAAACGGCAGATTTCCGCCCTTGATGACGGGCGAGGTGACGGTGGGGAAGGACCGGCGGAGAGGTCTTCCATCGCCACCGGATGCCCGGATATGGATCAGAAACTGGCCTCGGGCGGGTTGCTTGCCGGGGCTTTGCATGAAGTGGCCGGGAGTGGTTATCAGGACCGGTCGGCGGCGCTGGGGTTTACCCTGGGGCTGACCGCCCGCCTGTTGCAGGAAAGACCGGGACCGCTGATCTGGTGCCAGTTGCGGGATGTCGACCGTTTGCATTTGCACGGCCCCGGCCTGATGGCCTTCGGCATCGATCCCGGACGCCTGACGAAAGTCACCCTGAAGCGGGAAATCGACCTGTTATGGGCCCTGGAAGAGGCCCTGGACTGCCCTTTTGTGGCCGGCGTGGTGGGCGTTTTGTGGGCCGAGAAACTTTACAACTTCACCGCCAGCCGGCGCTTGTCCCTGCGGGCGAAAAAAAGCGGCGTCACGGCGCTGCTGCTGCGCTCTCATCGCGCCACAGGGGCCAGCGCCACGGCCAGTCGCTGGCGCATCGCCGCCCAACCGTCACCGCCCAATGGGCACCAGGCCCAGTGGCGGGTCGATCTGTGCAAAAGCAGCAACGGGGCGGAACACAACTGGGATGTGGTGTGGAACCATGAAGCGATACGTTTCGATCTGGCTGCCCGGCTGGCCCATCGAGCGCCTGCGGCCTCTGACAACAAAGCGCCTGCGGCCTCTGAAGATAGAAAGCCTGCGGCCTCTGAAGATAAAAAGCCTGCGGCCTCTGACACATACAAACAACGCCGCGTCGCCCGCTAGGCCGCCCTTTGCCCTGATCGCCATGGTCGCCGGGGGGGCTCGCGTTATGGCGGTCAACCGGGCGGCGGCCCGGGCCGGGGTGGTGGTCGACCAGACCCTGGCCGACGCCCGCGCCCTGTGCCCGGTTCTGAAAATCGGCGATGACGACCCGGTGGGCGACCGGCGCGATCTGGAAAAACTGGCCCGCTGGTGCATTCGCTACAGCCCCTGGGTCGCCGCCGACCCGCCGGACGGTATTATTATCGACCTGACCGGGGCCAGCCACCTGCTGGGCGGCGAGAGCGACCTGGCCGATGATCTGTTCCAACGACTGTCGGATTTTGGCCTGCGGGTCCGTTTGGGTGTGGCCAAAACCATCGGGGCGGCATGGGCGCTAAGCCATTTCGGCCCGGCCCCGGTCAGCATTATCGAAGATGCCGATACCGCCCCCGCCCTGACCAAACTGCCCATTGCCGCCCTGCGGGTGTGGTCCGATACCACTGACCGCCTGGCCCAGGTCGGCCTGACAAATATCGGCGCCCTGATCGGCAAGCCGCGCGCCCCCCTGGCCGCCCGCTACGGGCAAGAGCTTATTTTAAGGCTGGACCAGGCGCTGGGCCACGGCCCGGAAAGCCTGACCGCGATCACCCCGCCGCCCGATTACCGAACATCCCGCAATTTCCCCGAACCCTTGTTGTTGCAGGAACAAATTGAAAACTGCCTGATCGACCTGGCCACCCCCCTGGCCGATTTGTTGGCGGAAAAGAGCCTGGGGGCGCGACGTTTCTCCCTCGTCTTGTACCGGGTCGATGGCATCATCAAATCGCTCACCGTGCGCACCGGGGCGTTGACCGGCAAGGCCCATGTGATGATCCGCCTGATCGGTGAAAAGCTGGCGGCGATGGGCGAAGAGGCTGATCCCGGTTGCGGGTTTGAACTGATCGTCCTGAACGCCTACGAGACGGAAGTGATCCAGGCCCGGCAGGCCGACCTGGATCACCCTGCGGACCGGGGCGAGCGGGCGACCTTCGATCTGTTGATCGACCGTTACGGCAACCGTTTGGGTTTTGAAAATATCGGTCGCCTGGTGCCCTATGAAAGCCATATTCCCGAACGGTCCGAACGGCTGGTGGCGCTCGCCGAGATGCCCCAAAAACCGCTCGATTGGCCCGTTGGCAACAGCCATACGGGCCGCCCCATCGCCCTGTTGCCCCGCCCGGAACTGATCGAGGCCATCGCCGAAGTGCCGCACGGGGCGCCGGTCCGCTTTAACTGGCGACGGCTGACCCATCGGGTCGTCCGGGCCGAGGGGCCGGAACGGATTTCCCCGGAATGGTGGGGCCGCCTGAGCGCCCAGGTGGAGCCGACGCGGGACTATTTTCGCATCGAAGACAGCTTCGGCTATCGCTTCTGGATTTTCCGCCACGGCCTGTACGAACGCCTGGAAAAGCCATCCTGGTACATGCACGGATTATTCCCGTGACCGGTTATGTGGAACTGGCGGTGACCAGCAATTTCAGTTTCCTGCGTGGCGCCTCGCACCCGGAAGAACTGGTCCGCACCGCGGCTGAGCTGGGTCACGCAGCAGTGACCATCGCCGACCGCAACTCTGTCGCCGGCATCGTGCGCGCCCATGTGGCGGCGAAACAAATTGGCATCAAGCTACTGATTGCTGTTCGTCTGGTCCTGGTCGATGGTTTCGAAGTGATTTGTCTGCCGCAAAACCGCACCGCCTATGGCCAGCTTTGCCAGATGCTGAGCCGGGGTAATTTGCGGGTCGCCAAGGGGGACTGTGAATTACACTTGGGTGATCTGGCCGGGCTTTGCGCCGGGCACATCTTTATCGCCGTACCAACCGACGACCGGGGTGAAGAGTTCGAGCGCAACTGCCGCTGGCTGATCAAGACTTTCCCGGGTGAC
This sequence comes from uncultured Rhodospirillaceae bacterium, assembly GCA_965613205.1. GTDB lineage: Bacteria > Pseudomonadota > Alphaproteobacteria > Rhodospirillales > JABHCV01 > CAZZKE01. The sequence continues at coordinate 1,689 of CBFDVE010000204.1, read as the reverse complement.
GCCTATCTGGCCGCCACCCGCCTGCACAACAACACCCGCCTGGAGGATTTCCAAATCCTGTCGGCTCGCTTAAGCCTGCCCCTGGTAGCGACCAACGATGTCCATTATCACGCGCCCAACCGCCGCCCCTTGCAGGATATCCTGACCTGTATTCGCCACCACCGGACCATTTTCAACGCCGGATTTTTGCTCAATGCCAACGCCGAGCGATACCTCAAAAACCCGGCGGAAATGGCCCTGCTGTTCAAGGGCCACGAAGCGGCCCTGGCCCGCACGGTGGACATTGCCGGGCGCTGCCAATTCTCGCTCGACGAACTGGCCTACGAATATCCCGACGAGCCGACCGCTCTGAGCGCCACCCCGCAACAGGAACTGGTGCGCCTGACCTGGCTCGGCGCGGCAGGGCGCTATCCGGACGGGGTACCGGCGGACTTGAAAAAAACCATCGAGCACGAACTGGCCCTGATCGAGCAGATGAACTACGCGCCCTATTTCCTGACCGTCGACGATATCGTCCGCTACGCCCGGTCGCTCGGTATTTTGTGTCAGGGCCGGGGCTCGGCGGCCAATTCCGCCGTCTGTTACTGCCTGGGTATTACGTCCGTCGATCCGACCCAGATCGACCTTTTGTTCGAACGCTTCGTTTCCGCCGAACGGGACGAGCCGCCCGATATCGACATCGATTTCGAACACCAGCGGCGGGAAGAGATAATCCAGTATATTTATGACAAATACGGTCGCCACCGGGCCGGCATCGCGGCGACGGTAATCACCTATCGCTGGCGCAGCGCGGTCCGCGAAGTGGGCAAGGCGATGGGACTGTCGCTCGATATGGTCGCCGCCCTTGCCGGGTCGGTGTGGGGCCGGTCGGCGAAAAGCCTCGACGCCGCCCGGATCCGCGAGCTCGGCCTCGACCCCACCGATGCGACCCTGTCCCAGACCCTGAAACTGGTTCGTCAACTGATGGGCTTTCCGCGTCACCTGTCGCAGCATGTGGGCGGCTTTGTGATCACCAGGGGCGATCTCGACCAGGTCATACCCATCGCCAACGCGGCCATGCCGGAGCGCACCTTTATCGAATGGGACAAGGATGATCTGGACGCGCTCGGCATTTTGAAAATCGATGTTCTGTCCCTCGGTATGCTGACCTGCATCCGCAAGGCCTTCGATCTGATCAAGCTTCATTACGGCAAATCCTTTGATCTGGCGACCGTGCCAAAAGAAGACGACACCGTTTACGAGATGATCTGCCAGGCCGACACGCTGGGGGTTTTTCAGATCGAAAGCCGGGCGCAGATGACCATGCTGCCGCGCCTGCGGCCGCGTTGTTTCTACGATCTCGTCATCGAGGTGGCGATCGTGCGCCCCGGGCCAATCCAGGGCGATATGGTGCACCCCTATCTGCGCCGCCGCGACGGGGTGGAGAAGGTCGACTATCCCTCGCCCGCCCTTGAGGCAGTGCTGGGCAAGACTTTGGGCGTGCCGCTGTTTCAGGAACAGGCGATGCAGATCGCCATCATCGGCGCCGGCTTTACCCCGGCTGAGGCCGACAAACTGCGCCGGGCAATGGCGACCTTTCGCCACGCCGGCACCATCCACACATTGCGGCAAAAATTCCTCGATGGCATGCAAGCCAATGGCTACACGGCGGAGTTTGCCAGCCGCTGTTTCTCGCAGATCGAGGGGTTC
>CBFDVE010000203.1:0-5136 GCA_965613205.1 uncultured Rhodospirillaceae bacterium | reverse complement strand
GGAATGGAAGCGATTGATGTGGATTGAACGTTTAATTGTTCAATTGAAATGGGAGGCTGAGAGTTCTTTTGTCGATAGAAAGGTAGCTGCTATTTAGGGGGATTCTTGGTCAGCCTGCTTTTTTAATCGCGACTTCATAAATCATGTTCAGATCGTCCTCGACGATACCGGTTTCGGCCAGGTGGTCGAGGGTGTTTTTCAGGTAATCCAGGGCCGAGCCGCGTTCGCCCTGGCCCTGTAAAATCAGCCGGGCGGCTTCCTGGTGGCTGATCGGGCCGGTGTATTGTTCGTGATCGTCGCGGATAATAAAATGGTAAGCCCTGGCCGTGCGGCCGTCTTCCAGGGTCACGTTCAGATAGGTCGGGACATAGGCATTGGTGATCATTTCCCGGTCGTCCAGATACGTCATGACATCTTCAATGTCCTTGTCATCAAGCAGGAAAGCCCGGCCGCAGCACTGGCCACCGCGATCCAGTCCCAGCACCAGACCGGGTTTTTCTGGCGTTCCGCGATAGCGGTAGGAATACAGACAAAGGGCCCGGTGGTAGCCTTCCAGCACCGCCGCCGAGGCTTCCACATAGGGGAAGCCCGGTTGCCACATGAGCGAACCGTAGCCGAATATCCAGGTCGGTTCTTTTCCGGGATTTGGCAAAATTTACCCCTGCTGTGAATTCGATAGTTGCGCCGAAGGCTATCCTCTCGCCTGATTTTGCGCAACGCCCTATAAGAGTGGGGAAATGCCGAAGGTCATCGAAATTTTGTCGCGCCGCCGTATCCGTCCCTGGGCCAAAACCGTGCTGGCCCTGTTGGCCGGGGTGCTGATTTATTCGGGGTTCTGGTTTTACGGGGCGATGCAGGTGATCGGGACCGCCGAACAATGGATTGTCGAGCGTCGGGCCGATGGCTACCGCATCCAGTACAATGACCTGCGGGCCTCAGGGTATCCATTTGCGATCAGGATCAAATTGAACGATGTCGGTTTTGGGGACCCAAACGGGGCCGCACCCTGGGCCTGGCAGGGGCAAAATCTGGTTATTTCAACCCGACCCTGGCGGCTTGACCGGGTGCACATGCAAATCACCGGCAAACAGGTGTTTTCGTATCAAAAACTGAATTTCAGGGGGTCCCTCAATGCCGCCGACCTGGACCTTGTTCATGACAATGGCGACCCGCAATCCCTGACACTGACAATCTCCGGCCTTGATCTTGCGGCCGGGCCGGGGGCGGGTGAAAAAATTTCGCTGGCCAGCGCCAGCATTAATCTGCGGCGATTGACGGGGCAGGGCGAAACCCTCGCCCTGGATGTGACATCGGCGGGGATTGACATGCCGTCTGTCATGGATTGGCCTTTGGGTCGCCGCATCGCAGACTTGCGCCTGGCCGCGCGGTTGCTGGGTGATTTGCCCCGTGGCGCCGGTGCGCCCCTGGTCGAGGTCCTGGAAATCTGGCGGGATGGCGGTGGCACGGTCGAAATAGACCGATTTGTTATCGACCATGGCCCACTGAAACTGACCACCGATGGCACCCTGGCGCTGGATCGGAACCTGCAACCGGTCGGCGCCTTCACCGCCAGGATCAGTGGTTTTTTTGAAACCATCGATGCCTTTTCCCGTCAGGGCATTATCGGGGTGCGGCAGGCCATTGCCGCCAAGTTATTGCTCGGGGTTTTGGCCCGGCGACCGCAAGGAGGTGGCCCGTCGATCCTGAATTTGGCGGTCACCCTGCAAGGGCGGGACTTGTATGCCGGGCCGGTCAAACTGCTGCGGATGCCGATGGTGAACTGGCGTTGACACGGCCTGGCGATCCTGTGTGCATCCAGCTGCGCACAGTTCCCGCCACTTTTTACACCATTAAAATTCCGTTCATCGGAACCATCGCCTGACCCTGGCCTATCAGGTATTGACATCCCCATGCCGACCCCCAGGCGGGCGTCAATCATCGTTTTGTGTTCTTTTGTGACAGCACAACAACGTCTGGTCAGTCCTATAGTTTTCAATCTATTATGATTAAAATTATAATCGTTTTCGTTAGGCTGGGATGATTTTCAATCTGGAGCATGTGTGGTTTACCCTGAGACGGGCATTTACGTGCCGCCTGTGTCTGCGTATTGCCGTTGCCGTTTTCCTGGCGATTCTGGTGGCCGAGGCCGGGGTCCTGTTTTTTTCGATCAAGAGCTACGAAAAGGATCGTCTGGCCGAGGTCGAGCGCGAAGCCATCGTTGTCATGCGGACGATCCTGCGTTCAGCCAATGCAGCGGGTACCCTCGATACCGGATTTTCAGAAACCGCCCGCTTGCTCCGGGACGGCTCGGTACTGGTCGGTGCGCAGGTATTTGACAAAGCCGGTGTGAGGCGCGCCTCATTTGGCGAAACTCCAGTTATTCTTGAGAGCCTGTTCGGTCGAGCGGTCCGGCGCAGGCTAAGCGATGGCACCAGAATGGACGTGGCCTGGCCACCGTTTCGGATTCAAATGCCGTATTCGGTAACCGCAAGAATCGACACCGGAGAAATATCTGGCCAGATCAACGGTTTCATCTGGCGAATCGCTGGCCTGGTTTTGCTGATTTCCGTGTTTGTGACAATCGTCACCATGATTGTCCTGGACAGGATGGTGCTGGCCCCGATCATCGATCTTGACCATCGCCTGACCGGCACCGGAGAGGATCCCAACAACCCGGAAAAATATATTATGGACTCAACCCGCTCTGACGAACTGGGCGATGTCATTCGGGCCTTTAACGGAATGTTGCGATGGTCCGGATCCAATCTGGCGACCATAAAAAAAAACGAACGCGATCTTCTGATCGCCAAGAATCAGGCCGAACAGGACAATCTGGCAAAATCTGCGTTCCTGTCATCCATGAGCCACGAATTGCGAACGCCGATGAATGCGGTTCTTGGATTTGGTCAGTTGTTGCAGTTCAATCCGAAGGAACCCTTAAGTGCGGCTCAGTCCCAATATGTGGACAACATTCTGGAAGGCGGCCAGCACTTGCTTGACCTGATCAACGAAATCCTCGATTTGGCCAAAATCGAGGCCGGCATGATCGATTTGACTCTTGAAAACGTCAACGTCGAGGCCGTTTTGGTTGAATGCCTGTCGCTCATGACTCCTCTGGCCAGGAAACGGGGCATTCAAATCACTGTCGGCGATAGCTTCAAATCGAACCACAGCGTCTACGCCGATGAAATCAGAATTAAACAATGTTTGCTTAATTTGATGTCCAACGGAATCAAGTACAATAAGGAAAATGGCACTCTGACCCTGGACTGCAAGATCACACCCGAGGGCATGTTGCGTGTGGTCGTGACCGATACCGGCGTTGGCATTGCAGAGGATATTCTCGACGATCTGTTTGTCCCGTTCAACCGCCTGCAAGCCGATGTCAGGGATGTCGAAGGCACCGGCATTGGCCTGACCATTACCCGGCAGTTGATCGAATCGATGGGCGGCATGATCGGTGTCGAAACCAGGCTTGGCGATGGCACGACTTTCTGGTTTGACCTGCCCATGCAAGAACGCTAATAAAATATCATCGGCAAGGCCAATGCCTCCTTTACGGGGCCGCGCTCAGCAAGTACAACACCGCCACATGACAAAACACCGCGCCGTCGAAGAGGGCGGTGTAAATGCCTTCCGAAAGTAAACAATGACTGAATTTGATGGCGTCGTTCCGGCGCTGGCCCATGCCCTTGGCAATCGCGGCTACACGACTTTGACTCCGGTGCAAAAATCCGTCCTGGCCGCCGAACTGGGTCAATCCGATGCCCTGGTGTCGGCCCAGACAGGGTCTGGCAAGACCGTCGCCTTCGGCCTCGCCATGGCGCCCGCGCTGCTGGCAGGTGCGGACCGTTTGGGCCATTCGCCCGCGCCCCTGGCCCTGGTCGTGGCGCCGACGCGGGAACTGGCCCTGCAGGTCAGGCGCGAACTGGAATGGCTGTACGAAAATGCCGGGGCGACCGTGGCGTCCTGTGTCGGTGGCATGGACATGCGAACCGAACGCCGGGTGCTGGAAAGAGGCGCCCACATTGTCGTCGGCACGCCGGGCCGTTTGTGCGATCACATCAAACGCGGCTCGTTCATTACCAGCGACCTGAAAGTCGTGGTGCTGGACGAAGCCGACGAAATGCTCGATATGGGTTTTCGCGACGAACTGGAAACAATTCTGGACGCCGCACCGGCCGAGCGTCGAACCCTGATGTTTTCGGCCACCGTGCCCCGTTCCATCGCCACCCTGGCCAAGCGCTATCAACGGGACGCGGTGCGCATCGCCACCAAAGAAGAACAACTACCCCATGTGGATATTGAATACCGGGCTTTAATCGCGCCGTCTTACCAGCGGGAAAACGCCATCATTAACGTGCTGCGCTTTTACGAAGCCAAGAACGCCCTGGTCTTTTGCGCCACCCGGGCGACGGTCAACCACATGACCAGCCGCCTCAACAATCGTGGTTTTTCTGTCGTCGCCCTGTCGGGCGAGCTAAGCCAGAACGAACGCACCCACGCCCTGCAAGCCATGCGCGACGGGCGGGCGCGGGTCTGTGTGGCCACCGACGTGGCCGCCCGTGGTATCGATTTGCCCAATCTTGATCTGGTCATTCACGCCGACATTCCGAAAAACAGAGAAATGCTGCTGCACCGAAGTGGCCGCACGGGCCGGGCCGGGCGCAAGGGAGTGTGTACCCTGATCGTCGCCAACAATGCCCGCAAGCGGACCCAGCGGCTGCTGGAAAACGCCAATGTGGACGCCACCTGGGCGCGGCCGCCATCGGTCGATGAAATTCTGCGCCGCGACCGCGACCGGGTGCTGGCCGACCCCAGCCTGAGCGATCCTTTAAGCGATGATGAAAAGGCCTTCGCCAGGCAACTGCTGGACCTGCACGGCCCGGAACAGGTGGCGGCGGCATTCCTGCGACAGCCTACACCGGCGAGCAGGCGAGCGCTGCGGTGGAAGACGCCCAAGCCATCGTCGACGCCACCCGGGCGAAGCTGCCTGCGCGGCCGTGAGACGCGCCGTGAGCCTCGGCAGGTGTGACAGCACCGGTCAGTGCAGGGTGGCGCGCGACTTCGGCGTGAAGGACCCGAGCCTCGGTGACGAGCTCACCGCCGCGCAGTCGTCGCTGATCGAGTCGCGCG
>CBFDVE010000202.1:0-5138 GCA_965613205.1 uncultured Rhodospirillaceae bacterium | reverse complement strand
TTGTCGCCAAAGGGGAAGCCAACGGCCTGTCGGTCATCGCCATGGCCGAAGATGGTGGATTTCTTGGCTTTCCCGATTTGTACATGGACAAGATCGCCGTCGGCAACGGACTGCCCGACGGACTGATCGATATTGATGCCGCGCCCGACGATAATCTGCAAGCCCTGGCCGAGGCGAAGAATCTGAAGGTCGGCGACCTGGTGGTCTGTATTCTCGACCGACCCCGCCACCGGGACCTGATTGCTCAGGTCCGCGATGCCGGGGCCCGCATCATGCTTATTTCCGATGGCGATGTTTCCGGCGTCATCGCCACCATCTGGGCCGATAGTGGCATAGATATGTTTCTGGGCATCGGCGGTGCGCCGCAAGGCGTGTTGTCGGCTGCGGCGCTGTGTTGCGGCGGCGGCCAAATGCAGGGCCACCTGGTCATTCGCAACGACGATGATGCCCGCATTGCCCGTGACGCCGGTTTTGACGATACCAAAAAGATTTATGACATGGCCGACATGGCGTTCGGCGACATTACCTTCGCCGCCACCGGCGTGACCACGGGGGCGTTGCTAAAAGGGGTGCGTAAGATTGGCGGCATCGCCGTTACATCGTCTCTGGTGTTGCGATCTTCGACCGGCACCTTGCGGTTTGTCGAAAGCCACCACCGCTTCGGCCATTTGCAATGCGGCGCGTGATCCGTGGCCGACGACCACTTTCTCGGGGTCGAAAAATCCCTGACCGGGCGCTGCTGGTCCCTGCGCCCGGCCGATGACCGCACCGCCCTGGCCATTTCCCAGCGCCTGAACGTACCGGAAATTGTCGGCCGCATTCTGGCTGCCAGAGATATCGGCCTGGACCAGGCGGCAAGCTATCTCAATCCCACCCTCAAGGACTCGCTGCCCGACCCGGATCATTTGTTAGACATGTCCGTCGCCGTCGAGCGGCTGGCGAAAGCCGTCAACGAAGACCAGTTGATCGCCATCTTCGGTGATTACGATGTCGATGGGGCGACTTCATCGGCGCTGCTGAAAAGACTGTTCGACGCGGTTGGCGCCCGCTCCGTCGTCTACATTCCAGACCGCCTGAAGGAAGGCTATGGCCCGAGCCAAGCGGCGCTGCTGAAATTGCACAACGAAGGTGCTGCGGTGGTGGTGACGGTCGATTGCGGCACCACATCGTTCGAGCCTTTGGCGGCGGCGAAACAAGCCGGGCTGGATGTGATCGTGGTCGATCATCACGAAGCCGAAGCCGGATTGCCGGTCGCCCTGGCGGTGATCAACCCGAAACGCCTGGACGAAACCAGCCCGCATGGCCATCTGGCCGCCGTTGGTGTGACTTTTCTGCTGGCGGTGGCGCTCAATCGCCGGCTACGCTAGAGCGGCTGGTACAAGAATCGACCGGAACCGAATTTGATGGCGTGGCTGGATATTGTCGCGCTCGGCACCATTTGCGATGTGGTGCCCTTGCACGGGGTTAACCGGGCGCTGGTCACCCAGGGCCTGAAAGTCATGGCCAAGCGAGGCAACGCCGGTCTGGCGGCGCTCGCCGATGTGGCCGGAATTAACGAGCCGCCGGGGGCCTATCACTTAGGTTTTTTACTGGGGCCGCGAATCAATGCCGGGGGCCGGGTCGGCCAGTCGGACCTGGGCAGCCGATTGTTGGCCAGCGACGACCGGGCCGACGTGGCCCATATCGCCGCCCACTTAGATCAGTTGAACCGGGAACGCCAGCAGATCGAGGCCGCCGTGCTGGACCAGGCCATGGCCCAGGCGGAGGCTGAGCAGCCGGGCAGCCGCCCGGCGGTGATCGTCGTCGGCGAGGACTGGCATCCGGGCGTGGTCGGCATTGTCGCCAGCCGCCTGAAAGATAAATTTCACCGGCCATCCCTGGTCATTTCGCTCAGTGGCAATACGGGGACCGGGTCGGGCCGGTCGATCAATGGGGTCGATCTGGGTGCCGCCGTCATCGCCGCCCGGCAATCGGGATTACTGCTGAAAGGCGGCGGCCATGCCATGGCGGCGGGGTTGACCGTGCAGCGGGAAAAAATTAGTGATCTGAAAGCCTTCATCAATGACCATCTCTCGGGCCAGATGGCCGCCCTGCCGCCGGTCCGCGCCCTGCACATCGATGGCGGATTGAAAGTCGCCGGGGCCAGTTTAAGCCTGGCCCAGGTGCTGGAAAGCGTCGGTCCTTATGGGGCGGGTAATTCCGAACCACGGTTTGCCTTTGCCAGCGCCCGCATCGCCTTTGCCGATGCCATCGGCAAAGACCAGAGCCATTTGCGCCTGACCATAACCGATGAAAGCGGCAAAAGACTGAAGGCGATAGCTTTCGGGGCCGTCGAAACTGATTTGGGCCAGGCCCTGCTGCACCACGGCGGTGCGCCCTTCCACATCGCCGGAAAATTACGCATCAACACCTGGCAGGGCCGCTCGACCCCGCAACTGCTGATCGACGACGCCGCCCCGGTGTGGTGATCAGATCAAATCCTCGACGCCCACATCAAGAACAGCGGCGACGGCGATCAAAGATTTGGCCGATCCGGGTTTGCGCCCGCTTTCAATTTCACTGAGATAAGAAATCGAAACTTTGGCGGCATTGGCCAGGGCCGTTAGTGTCAGTTGTCGATATTGGCGAAAAACGCGCACCGGATGATCTCCGGCGACAAGCCTGTCGGCGACATCGGCGGGAAAAGTTTCTTCGTCCCGGCTTTCCTGAAAGGTGGCACGCGCCTCGGCATTTTCCAGGGCGTCGAGCAACGCCCGGTAGTCGGATTTGCTCAAGACAATGGTGTTGGTGTCTTCGGACACCGGTTTCACGGTAATACTCATCTATAGGCTCCTCCTCTTGGCGCGATTTCGAAAACCTCGATCACCCGGCCTTGTTGATCTACATAATACGACACCCGCCAGTCGCCGAACCGCCGCCGGTATCCTTGAGCTACTCCCGACAAGGGCTTTATGTTTGTGTCCTTTCGGAACGGGTCGCCAACCGCCTGGCGAAACCAGTTGGTGATTTGCTCGCGTTTTGGGCACTTGCGTAACTGCCGCAGCGCCGAACGTGTATAGCGGCAGGAGTACAGCGGTGTGGATGCCATAAGCCATTATTCGCTGTTAGCGAAGGATTATCAAGCAATATTCGCCAATAGCGAATAAAATCAAGTCACCGCCGAACGTTCGTTGTATTTGGGGTTTTGCCAGACCTTGTCTTGCAGGCAGGACTTGAGGGTTTCGGCGGCGTTGATGACATCCTGGTAGCGCAGATATAGCGGCGCGAAACCGAAGCGCATGAGGCCCGGTTGCCGGTAATCGCCGACCACGCCGCGGTCGATCATGGCGCGAATGACGGCGAAGCCATGTTCGAAGGTGTAGGACACCTGGCTGCCCCGCCCGGCATCGTCTTGGGGCGTGTTGAGGACCAGGCCATAGGCTTCGCACAAGGGGGCGCAGCGATCCATGAACAGGCCGGTCAGGGCCAGGGATTTTTGCCGGATGTCGGCCATGGACACGCCCTCCATGGCACCCAGACCGGCCTTGACCCCGTGCAGGGAAATGATCGGCTGGCTGCCGCAGAGGAATTTTTCGATTCCGGGGTGGGCGTCGTAGGCCGGTTCGAAGGCAAACGGGCGGGCGTGGCCCCACCAGCCTGACAAGGGTTGCCGGGCGTCGTTTAAATGCCGTTCGGCGGCGTAGATATAAGCCGGAGCGCCGGGGCCGGAATTGAGGTATTTGTAAGTGCAGCCGACGGCGAAATCCGTTTCGACCTGGTCCAATTCAATGGGCAGAATTCCGGCGCTGTGACACAGGTCCCATATGATCAGCGCGCCTGCCTGGTGGGCGAGGGCGTTGATTGCCGCCATGTCGAACAATTTGCCCGTGCGGTAATTGACATGGGACAACAACACCACGGCAACCTGATCGTCGATCAGGTCGGCCAGGCTGTCGCCGTCCCGGCCGAGCAGTCGAACGTCCATATTCCGGGCGCTGGATATGCCGTCCAGCATGTACAGGTCTGTCGGGAATGAATCCAGCTCACTAGCGATCACCGGGCGATCCGGGCGCAAGCCCAGGGCCGCCCCCAGGGCCTTGTAAATGTTAATCGATGTGGTGTCGCAAACGACGATTTGCCCCGGCGCCGCACCCAACAAGCCGCCCAGCCGGTCGCCCAGGGCCTTCGGTGCGGCGAACCATCCGGCGCTGTTCCAGGACCCGATCAGGCCGACCGCCCATTCCTGTTCGATCACCTGCCGGAAGCCATCGAAAGCGGCCTTGGGCGCGGGCCCTAAGGAATTACCGTCCAGATAGATCAGGTTTTCGGGCAGATGAAAGCGCTCGCGAAAGGCGGCCAGGGGGTCATTTTCATCCGTCAGCATGACCGCACATTATCAGCAGATTGCAGGCACCGCCTATTTATTCAGAATTTTCGCCACCCGGTTGTTGAAATCCAACCGACCGACTCGCGGCATGGTGGTGCCGAGCAGGGGGGTCAGATAGTCCATGAATTTGGCGGTCACGTCGTTGCCGTTTTTGTTGATGAAACCGTCGGCCATGACCTTGGTTAGTCCGGCCACGGACTCAAGCTTGCTCAATTTGTATTCGACCGCGTAGTCGCCGACCCTATGGATGGTCACCGTGCCGCTCTGGGCGTTCGAAAAATTGGCGAACTGGGCCGCTTTTTCGCCGACCTGACGGGCCTCGGTCTGGTCGATATCGGACACACAGCCGAGGAACGAGCGCTGCAAATAGCCGAACGTATCGCCGCGCACCCGTGAAATTCCGGTTTTGGCTTTGATCGCACCGGTCAACAGATCGGCCAGCGCCCCGGTGCCCGATAGCTGGACATTGCCGTGGGCGTCTTTTTCGACCTTCTTGGCCAGCCTGGTGACGATGGGGATGCCTTTTTTGTCGTGCACGCCCTCGGATACGGCGATCACGCAACGGCCATGCCTGTCGTAGACACGCTTGACGTCGGCGACGAACCTTTTCATCTCGAAGGTGCGTTCCGGCAAGTAGATCAGGTGCGGCGCGTCGCCGTCGAAGGTGCGCGCGCCGGCCGCGGCGGCGGTCAGGAAACCGGCGTGGCGGCCCATCACGACGCCTACATAAACGCCCCGCAGGGCGATGTTGTCCTGGTTGACGCCGGCGAAC
>CBFDVE010000201.1:0-5149 GCA_965613205.1 uncultured Rhodospirillaceae bacterium | reverse complement strand
TCAGGTCTTGAATTGTGAATTAAAGAGAAAAATTCACAATTCAAGACCTGACCCCCGCCGCGCATTCACAATTCAAGACCTGACCCCCGCCGCGGCGACTGTTTGGAAGCTTGAATCACATCGCGAGCGTTTTGTGAATCCCTTTTATGGGTCAATACTCCCGCCGCGCTGTATTAGGCCTCGATTTCCTTCTTGAGGACGAGGTAGTTGCTGTAAAGCTTTTTATTCACTTTACCTTCCTTGAACGCCAAGGGGAAAATTTCCAGGGCGTTGTTGACTCTCTGCATGTACTCGCAAAGGGCCTTGCGTCCCAACTGCTTGGAAAGATCGTTAACCAGTTTTCTGTAATCCATGTTCTTATTCCACAAGTGATTCACGGTTCGTGAAAACTTATGCGGACATGGTTGATAAACGGTTAACCCTCCTCCTGTTTCGCCGGGACCAATTCGGCCAGCTTGCCGTAGACGGCGTGGCGGCGCTCCAGCACATCCTCAGCCTCCTTAACCAGCGCCGCGTAGCGGTCGGGGTCGCGGCGTTTGACCATGCGGAAGCGGTTCTCGGTGGCCAGGTAGTCGTCCAGGGAGTCGAACGGCGGCTTGCTGTCCAGCTGCATGGCGCTCTTGCCCAAGCCGCGCAGCCTGGGGTCATAGCGGTACAGCGGCCAGTACCCGCTTTTCACGGCCAGCGCCTGATGGTCCAGGTGGTCGGAGATATCGGCGTAGCCGTGCTCGATGCAGGGCGAATAGGCGATGATCAGGGACGGCCCGTCGAAGGTCTCGGCTTCCTGGAAGGCCTTCATGGTCTGGGCGTCTTTCGCCCCGAAAGCCACCGAGGCCACGTAGACGTTGCCGTAAGCCATGGCCATCAGCCCTAAATCCTTCTTCGGCCTGGACTTGCCGGCGATGGCGAATTTCGCCGCCGCCGCCAGGTTGGTGGCTTTTGACTGCTGTCCGCCGGTGTTGGAGTAGACCTCGGTGTCCATCACCAGGATGTTGATGTTGTAGCCGGTGGCCAGCACATGGTCCAAGCCGCCGTAGCCGATGTCGTAAGCCCAGCCGTCGCCGCCGATGACCCACACGCTCTTGTGCACAAGATAGTCGGCGATTTGCTCCAGTTTGCGGGCCTCGGGCTTTTTGACCGCCGGCAGCTTGGCGCGCAGCTCGGCCACCTGGAGGCGCCGCTCCTGCACCGCTTCTTCCTCGGTCAGGCATGGCGTCGATAATTTTCCGACCAGTTCGCCGCCGATATCCGACTCCAAGGTTTGCAGCAACTGGCGGGCCTGTTCGCCTTCGGCCGCATTCTTGATGGTTACCGTCGCCCCGGTCGCCGTAACCCCCAGGCTGCCGTACCGGATACGGGCCTTGCGAAGTTCCGTGCGCATGGTATCGACCAGAGATTCCAGCCGTTCCTTGATGACCTGGTTGACCTGCACTTCCAGCAACAGATGCGAGCCGCCTTGCAGGTCCAGGCCCAGGCTGAATTGGTTGGATGGAATCCAGGATGGCAGCGCTTTCGCCTGTTGGGCGGTCAGGAAATTCGGCGCGGCGAAGATCAGCCCAAACAGACAGACACCAAGAATTGTGAAAATTTTCCACCTAGCAAAGTAGATCATGGCGAAACCCAGCCCTTTTCGAACTCTTATTTTTTACCCAACAGGCCTTTGAGCTTGGAAATGCTGCCGCTGGATGAGCCTTCATCGTTGGCCGCAGTCTTGTCGCCTTTGTCCTTGCCGCCCTTGACCGGTTCGGTCTTCGATATAATGGATGCGATCAGGCTGCGTTGCACCCGCACTTTGACCCCATCGGCAATTTCGATCATGACTTCGTTATCGTCGATCACCTTGGTCACACTACCCAGGATGCCGCCGCCGGTGATAATTTTATCACCGCGCCGGATCGCATCGAGCATGGCCTTGTGCTGCTTGGCTTTTTTCTGCTGCGGGCGAATCAGCAAAAAGTAGAAAACGACAAAAATCAGAACCAACGGGAACAAAGCTTCAAGGCCGCCCCCGGCGGCACCTGCGGCTTGAGCGTAGGCTGGCGAAACGAACATTTAAACACACTCCCGAAATAGCAAAACACGTTCAATATTGACCGAAAACCGGCAAGCAGGCGGACTATAAAGGTCCCGACGCGACTTGCAACCGCAAACCGCCTGCCATACCTTGCGTGATCGCTTGTTTAGCCCCACAAACGCCCGGAATTTAGCCTCCATGACCGATCAGGACCTGAAACCCGTGCTTATGCGCATCGCCGAAGCCCTGGAACGACTGTCGCCGCCGGCCTCCACCGAGGCTAATCTGGCCGGTGCCGAGGCCTTTGTCTGGCATTGCGAAACCCTGCGCCTGGAACCGGTGACAGAGATCAGCCGGGTCGGCTTTGGTTTGCTCAAAGGCATTGATCACCAGAGCACTATTTTGCTTGAAAACACCCGCAATTTCGCCGCCGGGCTGCCCGCCAACAACGCCTTGCTGTGGGGCGCCAGGGGGACCGGCAAAAGTTCCCTGGTCAAGGCCGTGCACGGCAAAGTCAATGACAGTATCGAGACCCCCCTGGCCCTGGTCGAAATCCACCGGGACGATATCCCTTCGCTGCCGCAACTGCTGACCCTGCTGCGCCGCACCGAACGCCGCTGCCTGCTGTTTTGCGACGATCTGTCCTTCGATGGCGGCGACAGCGCCTATAAATCCTTAAAGGCCGTGCTCGAAGGCGGCATCGAGGGGCGACCGCACAATGTCATATTCTATGCCACCTCGAACCGCCGCCACCTGATGCCCCGCGAGATGATCGAAAACGAAAGATCGACGGCCATCAACCCGGCCGAATCGGTGGAAGAAAAAGTCTCGTTATCGGATCGCTTCGGCCTGTGGCTGGGATTCCATAATTGCGACCAGAACACATATTTCGACATGATCGAAGGCTACGCCGCACACTACGACCTGGATATTCCGAAAGATCAGCTTCATGCCCAGGCCATGGAATGGGCGGTGACCCGGGGCTCGCGCTCGGGCCGCATCGCCTGGCAATTCATCCAGGATTTGGCCGGAAAGCTGGGCCAAAAGTTGTAGCTCAAATATCTGTGAACTCACGGGATTGTTTATTTTATGTGAACGATTATGGGCGCAAGCTGATGCCATGATGACATACAAAATATCTATTTTTGCCCTGATCACGGGACTGATGATCGTCGCCGCACCGCCGCTGATGGCCCAGTCGGGTGATCCCCTTAAAACCCAGCGCCATTTCAAAATCAAGAATCCGGCGCGCCTGACCATAGCGGAAGCCTTGAGCGCCTACGAAAATGTGTCGGGACAATTGTTCAGGGGCTACGCCGCCTCGAAGGACCCGACCGCCATGGTCTACGGAACATGGCGACGCTACAGCACCGCGCCCTATACTTCGGCCACCCACGGCAATCGCTACGTCAGCAACTATGGCAATAGAAAAGCATCGAGTTATGGCTCGGGCAAATTCATGCCGGCCGGGGCGATTATCGCCAAAGACAGCTTCACCGTAACCAAAGATCGCGCCGTTTACGCCGGGGCCCTGTTCATTATGGAAAAACTGGCCGAGGGCACCAGCCCTCAAACCGGCGATTGGCGATACCAGATGATCATGCCCGATGGCAGCCTGTTCGGTGACAGCCTGGCAACGGGAGCGAAAGAAGTCGCCTTTTGCCACACCTGCCACACCAGCGAAAAGAAAAACGACTACCTGTTTTATATCCCGAAAAAATATCGCCGGGTGTCGCTCGACTAGATTTCAGACTTGCGGTTTGGGCAGATGCTTCAAGGGATCGACGGCGCGTTTGCCCTGGCGCAGTTCAAAATGCAACTGAGGCGACTTGACGCTGCCGCTGGACCCCACCGTGGCGATTTTCTGGCCCTTGGCGATCTTGTCGCCGCGCTTGACCATCAACGCCTCATTATGGGCATAGGCCGTGACCCAGCCGCCGGAATGCTTGATTAGTAACAGATTGCCAAACCCCCTGAGTTCGTTACCGGCATAGGCGACGACGCCGTTTTCCACCGACACCACCGGCTCGCCCCGGTTGGCCCGAATATTAATACCGTCGTTTTGCAGACCCTTGGACTTTTCCCCGAAACTTGAAATCACCTGGCCCCGGACCGGCCACAGGAACCCCTTGCCCGATGTCGGTGGCGGCGGCGCGACCGCCTTGGTTGTTTTTGTCGGGGCCGCCGAGGTGATCGATCTGGTTTGCCGAATTTTTATCGTCGCCACGGTGGACAACCTATCGGGCAACACCAGTTGCTGATCGATCTGAATCACATAGGGCGGTGATAACTTATTGATCCGGGCCAGATCATACATGTTGACCCCATGGCTTTGGGCAATCTGGCTTAAGGTATCGCCGCGCCTGACCGCGTACACGGGTCGCCTCGGCAATACCAGCCGTTGGCCGACGGTCAGGGCATAAGGGGGGGTCAGATTGTTGGCCTCGATAATGGCGCGAACGGCGACCCGGTGGCGGCGGGAAATATCGTAAACCGTATCGCCCTTGCCGACGATCACCGCGTTAGCAGTGATGAAGGCGGTCGGCTGGGTCCGGCTGTAAACGGGCCGATTGGAGGTGCGCGCGCCATTGTCTGCGGGCGGCCATTCGAGACCGCCACAAGCGACGAGTGGCAAAACCAGCAACAAGGAGAGGACAAGGTTTCGAATCATCGCTCGATTATGGCACAAAAATTGTTAGGGCCGATCACCTTCGACCAGAGGCACGAAACGGGTGATGCCCAGTTCCTCGGTCTCGACGCCATCCTCGTTTCGAATAACCCGCAACAATCGTTGATCATTTTCATGATGCCCATCATTGAGCGGCACCACCATGATACCTCCGACCGCCAGTTGTTCGACCAACAACGGCGGGATGTCATGGGCGGCGGCGGTGACGATAATGCGGTCAAACGGCGCCTGTTCCGGCCACCCCAGGCTGCCGTCGCCGCACCTGGTGGTGATATTGGTCAGGCGCAATTCCTCGAAACGTTTTTCCGCGCCGCGCATCAGTTCCCGGTAACGCTCAATGGTGTAAAGCCTTCGACACAGGGGCGACAGCACTGCCGACTGGTAACCCGACCCGGTGCCGATTTCCAGCACCTTCTGCGGAATGCCCCCGGCGATAACGGCTGCGG
>CBFDVE010000200.1:0-5154 GCA_965613205.1 uncultured Rhodospirillaceae bacterium | reverse complement strand
CAGTCCCAGTGTGGCTGATCATCCTCTCAGACCAGCTACTGATCGTCGCCTTGGTGAGCCATTACCTCACCAACAAGCTAATCAGACGCGGGACCGTCTTGGAGTGGCTAAAAGCCTTTCCCCCTGAGGGCGTATGCGGTATTAGCTATCGTTTCCAATAGTTATTCCCCGCTCCAAGGTAGGTTCCCACGCGTTACTCACCCGTTCGCCACTAAGGACATCCAGCAAGCTGGAGCCTTCGTTCGACTTGCATGTGTTAGGCCTGCCGCCAGCGTTCGTTCTGAGCCAGAATCAAACTCTCAAGTTAAATTCCTGTTCGACCGAGGTCTTGCAGGAAAATCATAAAGTCCAATCCTGTGCACAAACTTACATGTTTCGTATTACGTTTACGTAACTGAAAGAATGCACACATAACGGAGTGGTCTTAGAGTGCAAGCACTTCAGACCGCCGCCTGCGCATCCCTTCCAATCATCTTTACACTGTCAAAGAGCCGTTTCAATTTGCATCGAAACATCCCGCACACTCACTGCCGTCACCGTTTTGGCTGGTCACGTTGTCTGCGTCGGGAGGGCGGTTTATAGGCCCCGCCGATGGCCATGTCAAATCCTATTGTGAAGTTTTTTTGACATTTTATCGATCGCCCGGATTTGCTGGGCTTGCGGCCATTATAACGACACTGGAAAGCAATCACAACCGGCCCCGCCAAAGGCCCTGTGCGTAACCCGGATACCGCAACGCAGCAAAGCCTGAGGAATCAAGATCGTATGCAGGTGCAGAATCGGTTTGTTCGGCGCTCCTGATCCGGAATATGATTTCCGGGTTTTTAGAGCAAGTTTTGATCAAGTAACAATTTGTATACCCGGTCCCTGTATCATCCTTTCAACCTGCTAATGGCACTGTACGGGAAACCAAAATGATGATGATGAAACAGGATAAGGTATGGAGGCCAATGGCACCAACCCTGATGCTGGCCCTTGTGTTACCGCTCATGGTTGCCGGTTGCTCTGGACTGGGAGCGCCGACCATGAGCGGCAGCAGTAATGGCGCCGATGATAAGTCCGGGGCCCCGGCGCAGGCCTCGTTCACCCGCTTTCCCGATTTGCCCATGCCGGTCAGTGCCGATCTGCAAATGGACAAGACCCTTATATTCGGCGCCAACGAAGACTGGATCGGCCGCCTGGTTATTCATACCTCGCACAGCGCCAACGACATGTTCGATTTCTACAAACGGGAAATGTCCGGCTTCGAGTGGCAGGAAATAACCTCGGTGCGATCCAAGACAAGCGTCATGACCTATACCCGTCGCGGTCGGGTGGCGACCATCCAGATCGAAGGTCGCACCTTGCGCGGGGCGGCCGTGACCATTACCGTATCGCCCCGTGGTGCCGAAGAATTTCCGCCACCGCCCGAACCGACAAAACCGGCATCTTGATTTAATATGACTAGCCCCGTAATCATCGCCGTCGCCATTACCGGTGCCGTGCCCAAAAAGGCCGACAACCCGGCGCTGCCCGTGACCGTTGCCGAACAGATCGCCTCGACCCGTGAGGCCTTCGAAGCCGGGGCCACTCTGGTTCATGCCCATGTGCGCAACGACGACGAAAGTTCGTCTTCCGACCCGGATAAATTCGCCGCCCTGATGGCCGGGGTCAAAGAACATTGCCCCGGCATGATCTTTCAGATATCGACCGGTGGTCGTGGCCGTGATTCAGGCCAGCGGGGCGAGCCCCTGCACCTGCAACCCGACATGGCGTCGCTGGCCACCGGGTCGGTCAACTTCGCCACCATGGTCTATGAGAACCATCCCGACTTGATCGACGATCTGGCCCGCATCATGATCGACAATTCGATCAAGCCCGAGATCGAAATTTTCGATCTGGCGATGCTGTATAACACCCGCACTTTAATCGACAATGGCTTGTTAAAGCCGCCGCCCCATGTGCAATTCGTCATGGGCATCCCCAACGCCCTGCCGGCCCGGCGCAAGGTGCTGGAATTCGGCTTGTCGGAATTGAAGGAAATCATGCACGGGGCGACCTGGACCGCCGCCGGTATCGGTCGCCATCAATTGTCTGTCGCCAAATGGTGTCTGGAACTGGGCGGCCATGTGCGCACCGGCCTGGAAGATAATCTGAAATTCGACAAGTCCCGCCTGGCCACCAGTAATGCCGAACTGGTCGATCAGATCGTCCATATATGCGCCGACTACGACCGCCATCCGGCCAGCGTCGAAGAGGCCAGACAGATTTTGGGATTACGTTAAAACTGCGGCAGCGGTCGGTCGAGCCTAGCCCGCATTCATAAATGTCGGCTCGCAGAACTGGCGGCGCCTTTTAAGTTGGCGACAGGCGGCCTGGGCGGCGCCTTTATCGGCCAGGGGGCCGGCTTTGAGGCGATAGAAAATACCCTTGGTGCCGAGATCGACTCGCGCAATATCAGACTGCAAGTTTCCCAATATCGCCTTGTGGGCCCGGCGCAGTTGCGCCCAGCCCCGTTCGGCATCGCGCACGGATCGATAAGAGGCCAGATGAATGCCCGGCTGCGGCCCCGTGCTTTTACCTTTTTCCGCCGGAGAAACCGCCGACAGGGGCCTGGCCATGGGTTTTGGCGGGGCCGGTTGCAGGGCCTGTTCGATGGCGCCCCGTTCGCGGCTGTATTCATCGGCGGTAATCAAACCCTGCGCTTTTAGCTGTTCGAGCCAGCGGACGCTATCGGCGGCTTCCAGCAGGCCTTGTGGCGGCAGGCCGGGATTGGCCACCGTAACTGGTGCCGCCGGCATCAAGGCATCGAGGATCATGGATCGTTCGGCGGTGTGTTGGGCAATGGTAATGGCCCGCATTTGCAGGCCCCGGCCAATCGCCCGCAACCGACCCGAAATCTGTTCCGTATTGGGCACCGACCGGTCTAAACCGGCCGCCGGTGGCGGTGATGTCAGGGGCAGCAGGGCACCGATATTGGCTTGCCGCCGCACATTGAATTCTTCCCGAGTCACCAGGCCCTGATCGCGCAACGCCGTCATGGTTTCAAAACGGGAAACGATATTGGCGCTGGCCTCGGCAAATCGGGGAATGGCGGAAGCCATCGCCGCCGGGGATGCCTGAACGCCGGGCGCGGTCCGGGCCACCATGGCCATGCCGGTGTCGGCTCCGCCAATTGGTTGTCCCATGGGTGCTCTGGTGGGAGCCCTGACCATGGCCGGTTCCGGCTGCACACCGGATTCCCGGCCCATGCTGGTGAGCACGCCGCCGCTTTCAATCAACGCCAGATTGACGCTGGCGATTTCACTGATCGGTCGCGTCGCCAGGCTTTTCCAGACAATAAACTGCTCACTTTGATCCGGTCTGATCGCCAGGATCGCCTCATACATCTGGCGGGCCCGGACCAATTGACCATTGTTTTGATAAATCATGCCCAGTCCAAGCAGGGCATGAAAGTCCTGCGGATTCTTTCTCAGGGCCTTCTGAAACAATCCTTCGGCACCGATATAGTTGCCCTTGGCCAGTTCGCCCAGGCCCAGTTCGGCGGTGGAATTTTTTCGCGCCGAGTTAAACGGGCCGTTCGACCAGAACGTGTCACCGAATATATCCGGCTGCAGGGCGCCACAGGAACTGAGACCCATGGCCACCGCCAGCACGACCGCGATACTTTTGATCCGCCGCATCTGTATGCTATCCCTTTTATCTTCCCCTGCCGCACCGTGCTTGGCACATATGGTACCGGTTTGGCTGGTTGGGCACAAACCCTGCCGGGTCTGGGCCAATCCACAGGCTTGTTCGAAGAAAAGTCTAGGCCGAAATGTTTGCCAAATATTTAACGAATTCAGTGGCTTTGCCACTTTTCGACCGGTCCCGCCCTGATCACAAATCGAGCGACATATAGATCACATCGTCTTCCGGGTTGACGCAATAGGCACCGGTCCGTGCGAATCCGAGAGATTTGTATAAAGATTCGGCGGCCACAAGGCGTTCCAGGGTATCCAGTTTCATGATCCCGTAACCGGCCTTGCGACCCTCGTTGATGATAGCGGTGGCCAGTGCCCGGCCAATCCCTTTGCCGAGCCAGGGGGGCCGGACAAACAACCGCTTCATTTCGCAGACACCCTCGCTTAAGGGGCGCAGGCAGACAATTCCGGCAACCTTGTCGCCTTCCCGCGCCAGCAACAATGACCCGTTTGGCGGCGCATATTTGCCGGGCAGGGTAGCCAGTTCTTGCCGAAAATCCTGAAAGCACAAATCCACATTCAGCCAGCTTTGGTATTCCTCGAACAACCGGCGCACGTCCACCATGTCGGCGGCACCGAGCACAGGACCTATGACTATGCAATCATTCATCAAACAGAATGTTGACGCGGCGATTATGCTTGCCCTTGTTTTCGATCTTGCCGACCCGTACCCGGCCGATTTCAACCGTCGAGCGAACATGGGTGCCGCCGCAGGGTTGCAGGTCGAGGCCGTCAATATTGATCAGCCGCACCCGCCCCTGACCCTTGGGCGGCCGCACCGACATGGTGCGCACCAGTTCCGCCCGGTCGGCCATTTCGGCGTCGCTGATCCACTGGCTGCCGACCGCCAGATCCTCGTTGATCAGCCGGTTCAGTTCGGCTCCGATGGCCTGCTTGTCCAGATTGGTATCGCTCAGGTCGAAGTCCAATCGGCCTTTCAACTCGCCGATGGAACCACCGGTCACTCCGCCTTCGACGATACTACATAAAAGATGCAGGCAACTGTGCATACGCATCAGACGATGACGGCGGTCCCAATGCAGAACGGCTCCGACCGTGTCGCCCACTTGCGGCAAGGGCGATCCTTCGACGGCGATGTGCAGATGGGCACCGCTTTGCCGGTCCTTCCGGGTCTCGAGGATATCGATGGTCGAACCGTCGGCTAGTTCGAGCGTCCCGGTGTCGCCGGGCTGGCCGCCCCCGGTGGCATAGAATACCGTACGGTCAAGTTCGATCCCATTCTCGCCGACAGCAGTGACAACAGCCCGGCACGATTGCAGATAGGAATCTTCACGGAACAGTTCTTCGGTCATTTTTCCCTTTCCAGCACCTGCGCGATTAGCGCCCGGTCGGCGTTACCGCCGGACATGATCAACCCGACCCGTTGACCGGCGAACCTGTCCTGGAGCGTCAACAAAGCCGCCAGCGGCGC
>CBFDVE010000199.1:0-5179 GCA_965613205.1 uncultured Rhodospirillaceae bacterium | reverse complement strand
CGGCAAGGGCACCGCCGGCGACAAGATAGAGGCGATGAAAAGCGCCGGGGTCGTGGTATCGGAATCGCCGGCCGGCATCGGCGCCGCCATGGTTGAGGCCATCAACAAGTGATGAACCGGACGCATGGCGCAAAGCATTGAGACCTTCCTAAACGGGACCAACGCCACCTATCTGGCGGAACTCTATTCCCGCTATTCGACCAATCCTTCGTCGGTGGATGAAAGCTGGCGCGATTTTTTCGCCGCTTTCGAGGAAGACGGCGACCGGGTTCCGGAAGAATCGAAAGAATTAAAAGGCGCCAGCTGGGCGCCGTCGGCATCGCGGGTCATGGGCGCCAAAGGCAACGGCGACATGCTGGGCCTGGACGTTGGCAGTGGCGGCGGCGGCGACCAGCCTCATGCCGCCCTTATTGCAAGCTCCGGCGGCGCGGTGCGCTCCATCAGCCGGCATTTCGGCGACTCCGACATCCGCCAGGCTACTCTCGATTCCATTTCCGCCCTGATGATGATCCGGGTTTACCGGGTTCGCGGCCATCTGATCGCCAATTTTGATCCCCTGGGCCTGGAAGGCAATAGTCGCCACCCGGAACTGGACCCGGCGACATATGGTTTTTCCGACGCCGATATGGACCGGCCCATTTTCATCAATAATGTTCTCGGCATGGAAACGGCGACCCTGCGCGAAATCATGACCGTGCTGAAGGAAACCTATTGCGGTTCCATCGGCGTCGAGTTTATGCACATCCAGGAACGGGACGAACGCTCGTGGATTCAGCGCCGCATCGAAAGCATCCGTAATCAGACCCAGTTCACCTACAAGGGCAAACGCTTCATCTACCAGAGGCTGGTTGAAGCCGAAGGGTTCGAAAAATTCCTCGACAAGAAATACACCGGGACAAAACGATTTGGCCTGGATGGCGGCGAAAGCCTGATCGCGGCCCTGGAGCAGATCATCAAACGCGGCGGCCAACTGGGGGTCAAGGAAGTGATCCTGGGGATGCCCCATCGGGGCCGTTTGAACGTGCTCGCCAGTATCATGGAAAAGCCCTACGTCGCCATGTTCTCTGAATTCCAGGGAGTTTCCTCCAGGCCCGACGACATCATGGGCTCGGGCGATGTCAAATATCATCTAGGGACTTCATCGGACCGGGTGTTCGATGGCAGCAAAATCCATTTGTCCCTGACCGCCAACCCGTCCCACCTGGAAGCCGTCAACACGGTGGTGCTGGGCAAGGTCCGGGCCAAGCAGCATCTGGCCGAAGATGAAGTTCGTAAATCGATCATGGGCCTGCTAATGCACGGCGATGCCGCCTTCGCCGGCCAGGGCCTGGTGCCGGAAACCCTTGATTTGTCGCAACTGCGCGGCTACCGCACCGGCGGCACCATTCATTTTATTGTCAATAACCAGATCGGCTTCACCACCGCCCCGACCAAATCCCGTTCTTCGCCCTATCCGTCCGATGTGGCCAAGGGTATTCAGGCACCCATATTCCACGTCAACGGGGATGACCCGGAAGCGGTTGTTCATGTGGCGCGTATCGCTGCTGAATTCCGCCAGGAATTTGGCCGCGACGTGGTCATTGATATGTTCTGTTATCGCCGCCATGGCCATAACGAAGGCGATGAACCCATGTTCACCCAGCCACTGATGTACAAGGCGATCAAGAAGCACCCGACGACGCGGGAAATCTATGCCCGCAAGCTGGTCGCCGAAAGTATTCTGAGCCAGGAAGAAGCTGAAAATATCGTTGCCGAATTCCAAGCCAAGCTGGAACAGGATTTTACCGCCGCCAGTGCCTACAAGCCCAACAAGGCCGACTGGCTGGAAGGCGAATGGAGTGGCCTCAATCAGTTGTCGGATGAAGAAGAACTGCACGACGAAGACACCTCGGTCTCCATGCACCTGCTGCACGAAGTCGGCATGGCTATTTCCCGGCCACCGGAAAATTTTGATACCAACAAGAAGATCCTGCGCCAGTTGAAGGCCAAGCAGGAGATGATTGAATCCGGCTCGGCCATCGACTGGGCCATGGCCGAAGCGCTGGCCTTCGGCACGTTGCTGGTTGAGGGCACGGGTGTCAGACTTTCGGGCCAGGATTCCGGTCGCGGCACGTTTTCTCATCGCCATTGTGTGCTGGTCGATCAAACCACCGAAGAACGCTATTTCCCGCTAAGCTGCATCCGCGATGGCCAGGCCGGGTTCGAGGTCATGGACAGTCCCCTGTCGGAAGCCGGAGTATTGGGCTTCGAATACGGATATTCCCTGGCCGATCCCCATACCCTGGTGTTGTGGGAAGCCCAGTTCGGTGATTTCGCCAATGGGGCGCAGGTCATTATTGATCAGTTTATTGCCTCGGGCGAAACCAAATGGCTGCGCATGTCTGCCGTTTGCATGTTGCTGCCGCATGGTTTTGAAGGCCAGGGGCCGGAGCATTCTTCCGCCCGCCCGGAACGCTTTTTGCAATTGTGCGCCGAAGACAATATGCAAATCGTCAACCTGACCAGCCCGGCCAATTACTTCCATGCCCTGCGTCGCCAGATGCGCCGTAATTTCCGCAAACCGCTGATTGTGATGTCGCCGAAATCCTTGCTGC
Organism: uncultured Rhodospirillaceae bacterium; assembly: GCA_965613205.1. Classification (GTDB taxonomy): domain Bacteria; phylum Pseudomonadota; class Alphaproteobacteria; order Rhodospirillales; family JABHCV01; genus CAZZKE01. The sequence continues at coordinate 2,585 of CBFDVE010000199.1, read as the reverse complement.
GCCACAAGATGGTGGTTTCCGAACTGGGTGAAATGGGGCCCGAAACCCGGTTCCGCCGTGTCCTGCCCGAATCCGACAAGCTGGTGCTGGACAAGGAAGTCAGACGTGTCGTCCTGTGTTCCGGCAAAATCTATTACGAACTTCTGCAGGCCCGCCGCGAAGCCGGGATCAACGATGTGGCGATCGTCCGGGTCGAACAGCTTTACCCGTGGCCGCGCAAGTCCATCTTCCAGCAATTGAACCGGTATCCCAATGGGGAAGTGTTGTGGTGTCAGGAAGAACCCTCGAATATGGGGGCCTGGACCTTCCTGTATCCGCGCTTACAAGCCATGTTCGATGTGGTCGGCGGCAAAAATACGCGGCCCATGCTGGTTGCCCGCAAGGCCGCCGCCTCACCGGCCACCGGATTTGCCAAGGTCCATGTCAAGGAACAGGCCCTGCTGCTCGAACAGGCCCTGCAAACCCCCCTGGCCGACATTCCACAGCCCTACACCTGGAAATAACCACGCAACTTGAACGAGGACAAAATGGCGACGGAACTAAAAGTGCCCACACTCGGAGAATCCGTAACCGAGGCGACGGTTGCGAAATGGATGAAACAGCCCGGCGAAGCGGTTGCCCTTGACGAGGCCGTGGTCGAACTGGAAACCGACAAGGTGACGCTCGAAGTCAACGCCCCCGTGGCCGGAGCCCTGGGCGATATCGCCGCCCCCGAGGGTGCCGAAGTTGAAGTCGGCGCGCTGCTGTGCCTGATCGAAGAAGGGGCCGCAGGTGCCAAAGCGGCCCCCGCCCCCAAGGCCGCGCCCGCGCCTGAACCTGCCCCGGAGCCCGCACCTGCTGCGGCACCCACCGCCCCGGCTGCGGCCCCGGCCCCTGTGGCGGCGGCGACCCTGGCGCTATCTCCGGCGGTGCGCAAACTGGTTGAAGAAAACAACCTGGACGTGGCCGCCATTCCGGCCACCGGCAAAAATGGCCGGCTGGTCAAGGGCGATGTGCTGGCCTTTATCGAAAGCGGTGCCAGTGCCCCGGCATCTGCTCCGGCGCCTGCCGCTCCCGCCCCGGCTGCCGCCGCCGCTGCCAGTGGCGATCAGTATCCGACCCGGCCCCTCGGCCCACGCGAAGAACGGGTACGCATGACCCGCCTGCGCAAGATCATCGCCTCGCGCCTGAAAGACGCCCAGAATACGGCAGCCATGCTGACCACGTTTAACGAAGTGGACATGACCGAAGTGATGGCGCTCAGGGCCAAGTACAAGGATATCTTCGAGAAAAAGCACGGCGTCAAAGTCGGCTTTATGTCGCTGTTCATCAAGGCCTGCGTCGTTGGTTTGCGGGAGTTTCCGGCCATCAACGGGGAAATCAGCGGCGACGATATCATCTATAAAAACTACTACGACATCGGCGTCGCCGTCGGCTCGCCGAGCGGCCTGGTGGTGCCGGTCGTGCGTGACGTAGACGCCAAAAGCTTCGCCGAAATCGAAGGGACCATTGGCGATTTCGGCAAGCGCGCCCGGGATGGCAAGTTGACCATCGAGGAAATGCAGGGCGGCACGTTCACCATCACCAACGGCGGCGTTTTCGGCTCGTTGTTGTCCACGCCCATCCTCAACCCGCCGCAATCGGGCATCCTCGGCATGCACAAGATTCAAAAACGCCCCATGGTCATGCCCGACGGCTCCATCGAAGCCCGCCCGATGATGTATCTGGCGCTCAGCTATGACCACCGTGTTGTTGACCTTATCGTTATCGGCGGCGGGCCTGGCGGTTACGTCGCCGCTATCCGGGCCGCCCAACTGGGCCTGCGCGTCGCCTGCGTCGAAAAACGCGGATCCCTCGGCGGAACCTGCCTCAACGTCGGCTGTATTCCCTCGAAAGCCTTGCTTCAGTCTTCGCATCATTACGAGGCGGCAGCCCATGAATTTGCCGCCCACGGGGTCAAGACCGGGAAGGTCTCGCTCGATCTTAAAACCATGCTGGCGCGTAAGGACAAGGTGGTTTCCGACCTGACCAAGGGCATCGAGTTTCTGTTTAAGAAAAACAAGATCGATTACGTGGTGGGCGCGGGAACGCTGACCGCCGCCGATACGGTTTCGGTAAAACCGGCCAAGGGAAAAGCCCTGATCCTTAAAACCGAAAACATCCTGATCGCCACCGGCTCGGAAACCGCACCGCTTCCCGGCGTCGATTGCGATGAAAAACAAATCGTCAGTTCCACCGGCGCGCTTTCATTGGCCAAAGTGCCGAACAAGCTGGTCGTGATCGGGGCCGGTGTGATCGGTTTGGAACTGGGTTCGGTCTGGCGCCGGTTGGGCGCCGAGGTCACCGTGGTCGAATTCCTGGACCGCATCCTACCCGGCATGGACAACGATCTTTGCAAGCAAATGCAGCGCATCCTCACCCGTCAGGGAATGACGTTCAAGCTGGCTCACAAAGTTACCGGGGCGGCCAAGGCGAAAACCGGCGTGACCCTCACCCTCGAGCCGGCGGCAGGCGGGAAGGCTGAAAAAATCAAGGCCGACGTGGTGCTTTCGGCCATCGGCCGGCGGCCCTATACCCAAGGCCTGGGGCTCGATGCGGCCGGCGTC
>CBFDVE010000198.1:0-5190 GCA_965613205.1 uncultured Rhodospirillaceae bacterium | reverse complement strand
ACCCGAAGGACTGCTGTGGCGATCTCTATGGGTTCTTATTAACGCTCGATGGTATAACCCATCCGTTGATTATATCAGGGCCGGATACAGGCGCAGCGTGTGCGGGGTCCATTCAATTTATTACCGTGTTGAAGATGGCACCGTAGAAATCATGCGGGTGCTGGGTCGCCAGGATATTGCAACGTTGAGTAACTGAAAATTTCCAGGCAAGTGCAGGGGTTTAATTGCTTCAATCCTCAGCTGAAACCCGGCCCCGTTCCCTTTTAAGTGTTGCCCGTATTTGTTTGCCATCCATGCGCTTTTACCGGGCCGCACTGCTGGGTTTAGTCGCCCGCCTGAATTTGGGCGGGGTCGCGGCCTCGGCGATCAGGGCGATCAGCCGGGCCAGTGCATCTTTGCGGTTTTGTTCCTGGGTTCGGTATTGATTGGCGGTCAGCACCAGGATGCCATCTTTGGTCATGCGCCTGCCAGCCAATGTTTTCAGGCGCAGGTAGATGGCGTTCGACAAGGTGCTGCTGTGGCGGGCATCGAAGCGCAGTTGCACCGCACTTTCCGTTTTGTTGACTTTCTGGCCGCCGGGGCCGGGCGAGCGGATGAAGCGTTCTTCGATCTCATCATCTTGCAGCGCCAGGGATGGAGTGATTTTAATCATCGGTCACCAGTTGCGGCAGCGGGACTGGGTTTTTTTATAGCTGGTCAGGGTGTCGATGCGGGCATTGACGATATCGGCGCCCCGGCTCATGCGGGCCACCAGGGGCTTCAGTTTGGCCGCCATTTTCTTTTGCATATAACGCGCCCCTTCGGCCGGTGAATCGACAATGACCGGTTTGATCAGGCGGGCGGCGGAATAGACGGCGCGCTGCAAGCTGGGTATGTTGAGCGCCATGTTGCGGCGGTACAGCGATACATGGGTGTTTTCGTGATCCAGCACGGCCCGGTATTCACAACTGCCACGGCCATAGCGGCGATCTATATAGACTTTAAACAGGGAATAGCCGATGGTCACGTCGTAGGTTCGGGCGTAGGCGCACATTTTGTTGCCGCCAATGGGGATCAGGCGGACCGAGGTGCCGATTTTAAACAGGAAATCCGACAGGGTCAGGCCTAAGGGCCTGGAGTTGCTGTTGCTGACACCGCGCGAACGATTTTTGCGAATGCGAACAAGATCGTTGCGGCTGACCCCCGTATTGTAGACCACCCGACCCTTGGGGTTGTGAATTTTGACGTTGACCGGGTTGGACGCGGCGGCGCAGGTGGTGGCGTTGTCCGTTGACGGTGCGGTCTGCGCAGTGGCGAGAGTGGCGGCAGAGACCGTCAGCATCAAGGCCATTGATCCGGACCAGACAAGGCGCGATATCCTGGTCATTCCGGCCCCTGCGGGGTTTCAGATGGCTCTTGCCGAGATGTTTGTTCGATCGGAACGTCGTTCGGCGCTTCACCAGGGGGCTCGGGATTTGCCTCGGGGGCCGCGTCAGGGGGCGTCTCCGTAGCGACCTCTTGTCCGGGCTCCGGCTCGGCATCTGGTTCCGTTGTTTCAGTTTCCAGATCGGCACTAATTTCCGAGCCGGTTTTGATCTCGTCTGCGGTTTCCGGCTCTGGTTCAGGCTCTGGCTCTACCGGGACAGGCGGGATCACGGCATTGGGGTCCCATATCAGTTCTTGCAGGGTAATGGGGGCGTCAAACCCTTTCATCAGGAACCCTGTGTGGGCACGAAATTCGAAGTTCTTGCCGCCGCACAGGCCCCGGACGATTTCGGACACAAAAATCTGACCGGACTTGGCCCTGTCGACAATCCGTGCCGTCATTTGCACGGTGGTGCCGAACAAATCATCCTCTTCGGCAATGGGTTCGCCGGCGTTAATGCCAATTTTCAGGCCGAACTTCAGGTCCGGGTTCATTGCACCGAATTTAACCGTGCCTTTTTGCATGTCGGCGGCGGCTTCGACCGAGTTTGATGTGACCTGGAACGACGCCATGATGCCATCGCCGGTATGTTTGATTTCCGTCCCGTTGAATTTGTGCAGGGCCTCGCGGACGATCTTGTTATGGGTGCGCACAACCTGCTGGGCCAGGGCGTCGCCCAGGGTCTGGGTTATGCTGGTGGAATTGGCAATATCGGTGATCAGCACGGTCACCATGCCGCTGGAACTATCTTTGGTCTTGGGCTTGTTCCATTCGCCCAAAGCCGCCGCCAGGGTGGCCGCACCTTCGGTGTCGCCTTCCAGGTGGGTCATCATGGAACCGCGACCGGCCTGGTACATCTGCATGTACCTGGAATCGGCCAGCAAATAACCCTGGATCTTGTCCGGGAAGGCTTCGGCATCGCGTGTTTTGAAGCCCATGGATTTGACCGCTTCGCAGAGCACCCGCGAGGATGTGTTGCCGTCCATGTTGCGAGATTGGCCGAGGCTTTCAATGGCACCGGCGATGAACAGATTAACCCCGAACTTGTTGAAATTATCCATTGCCGCTCTATCCATATTGGCACTGTTAAGAGCGCCAGCGAGATAATCCATGACGTAGGTCTTTTGTTTTTTCAGCCAGGGAGCTTCTTCTTTGGCCGGGCCGATATCTTCGAGCCCTTCAACGGGCTTGGCCTCGGTTACGGCTACGGGTTTGTCTGGCGCTGCCACATGGGCGCTCAAGTCGTCTTCCTGATCGGCTTCGAAAGCCTCCTGCACGGCTTTCGTTGCTTCTTCGGCAATTTTTGTCTCCTCGGCCATTCTGGCGGTTTCTTTACCAAAATCGACCCGGTTCGGCGATTTGACTGTGGCCGGAACGTTCTCCGGTTTTGGCGGCGGTGGCGGTTTCGGAGCCTTTTGGGCCCGACGGGAGGCTTCCATTCTTGCCTTCGAGAGGAATGAAAAACTCATCCAGGCGACGCTGAGCAGGAAAGAGCCGAAAAACAGGCCGTTCAGGATGGTCGCCTGGGTCGAGGCGGGCAAACTTGTTTCACCGAGCCAGATTCCAGCCAGGCCGGAGACCACGAAGGCGATAATGGCGCTGAACAGCACCACCATGAGCAGTCGAACGACCAGGCGAAAGAACGAAAAAGTGATCTTGTCGGCGGCATCGGGGTCATAATCTTCAATCGATTGAGGGATGCGGGCACCCGCCTGCATGTTTCCATTTTTGGCGGATTTGGCGGGCTTGCTCCTGGACTTTGATTTTTTATCCGGGCTTTTATTGGCCGCCGGGGCGGTCTGCCGGGACAGCCTGGCGTCCTTGGCCCCCTGCGGTTGCTCGTCGGCCAGGTTGGAACTGGCGTAGATATTATTTTCCCTGGTTTCACCGGATGCGCTAACGACCTCTTCGCGCACCACCTTGACGCTCTTGATGGTAGAAATATTTTCCAGCGCCTTGGCATCCTTGATGGCCTGGCCCTGCTGGTCCTGGGGATAGCTGCCGTGAAGTTCCCAGCGCCCGCCTTGCAGCACCATCACTTCGTAGTTTACTGAACTTGACGCCACGCTACGCCTCATTTTCGACAATCAATGCTTCCCCGTTCGGTCCGCAATCCTAGAGCCGATCACGTTAAGACGGAATCACAATTTGATTCCGTCTTAACGTGAGCTGATCTGGCGACCGAGTTTAGCCTGTTGATTATAACTATCACAAAATATGAATCGAGACACCAATCGGCGAGCACAAAGCCGGGGCTTACGATATTTTTCGCAGCAGGTTGACCCGCATGGGTTGCTCAAAGGTTACGCCTGTGGCGGTTTCCTGGCCCAGGTCCTGAAACAGCGCGCTGATTTTGCTTTCCTGGGCGGCGAATTTGTTCGTCAGGTGCGGGTTGATGGCGCACAAACGATGGCGCAAGGCGGCAAAATCCGGGTAGCTTGACGTGTTAATGTAGGTGGTTTCGTTTTCCTGGCTCAGGCCAAGGTCAAGTTTGACGGCGGCCTTGATCGCCCGGTAGGCGCACGCCCGGACGCCTGTTTCATCGTGCACCGGTCGCATCATTTCAAAGTGTGATCCCTCGGCAACCGGTTCACAGACATAGACCTGGCCACCGCCGTGCAAGACCCTGGCGGCTTCGGCCAGAGCGGTCGGTTGCCGGGCCATATCGACGTGATGTAAACTATTGAAAAAGACCACCAGATCCAGCGTGTCATCGCCAAAGGGCATGTCTTCACCGACCCCGGCGACATAGCTTTCAGGGCCTATGGGGTCTTGCGCCTGGGCCGTTTGCAGCATTTGTGAATTGCATTCCACCCCGGTGACGTTCGCGCCTAACTTGGTCATCAGACGAACCAGGCCGCCCTCGCCGCAGCCGATATCGGCGACCTTGCGATCCTTCAACTGGACCAACGAGGCCAAAACCTCGGCATTTGTCTTAATTTTCATGGGGCTTCCCTGTCCCTTAAATATAAATCGCGGATCAATATATATGATTTAGCGACGATAAAGGAGTTTTATTTGATCTTAAAGGACAATTTCAGGAATAATTAACCCGCACCGGCCAGCAATCCGGTCAGTCGCCATTTATCCAGTTGCTGCTGTCGTCTGGTCTTGAATTTGTCACCGGTAATGTCCTGCTCGGTGCCTTGAAACTGCATTTTCCGCTGACGCGCCAAATCGGCCCGGCGCATGGCGGCAAGCTGGCCCATATCAGGACGGTCGGCCCCACCCTTTTTCCACGCCGCCATTTGTTCGCGGCGAAATTGCTTCGGATCGGCAGGGGTTGAAGATTTCAGAATCTGTTTTCTGCGTTTGTTCAACTGGGCCATGCGCACATGATCGATACGGGTGCTGGCGACCGTAATACCGCTCCGCGTACCTGCCGCCGCGCGCGCCTGGCGGGCCGTGTTCCAGTTTTTCAGGACTTTCATCTTATAGGCCTTGGCCTTGGCCGGTTTGCTGGAATGATACAAGGCCGCGGCCTGGGTCCAGGACCGGGTCAAATTGTACAGTTTTTTCAAATGCCTGGCGGCGTAGGCGGTATTGGCTTGCGGGTCCAGCGCCTGTTCGATACTGGCGAACGCGGCGCCATGGTAAAACAGGTTAATCTGCATACAGCCCACGTCAATATTGGTGACGCCCTGATCGCGCAGGGCATAGATATAATCGAGGGCTTCCCGGCGGGTCGGGAAAAAACGCCCCCGGCCGCGGGCCATAACGGTCCAGGGCCAGGCAAAACTTGCCTGTTCGGCGCTGTCCCAGCGACCGGTTTCGGCCAGGGATAT
>CBFDVE010000197.1:0-5194 GCA_965613205.1 uncultured Rhodospirillaceae bacterium | reverse complement strand
AGCGCCCGCAGCCGCCCAGCCAGCGCCCGCAGCCGCCCAGCCAGCGCCCGCAGCCGCCCAGCCAGCGCCCGCAGCCTCAGAGCCGCAACCGCAACCCCAGGCCGAACCGGATACCGGCCAGCCCCAGGCACAGGTCGGAGGCGAGCTGAATTTGAGCCCCGACACCCTGCAACAGATGAATTCCATAACCTGATAAAATGGCAAACGGACTAACTACCCTGATCAAACTGAATGCCTGGGGCGTCGACCAGAGGCGGCGAAAACTGGGCGAAATCATGCATCTGATCCAATCGCTTGAAACCCAGGCGCGAAATCTGGAACAAGAACTGGTGCGCGAACAACAAGCCGCCAGTGCCTCGCCGCAAGAGGCCGGGTATATTTACGGCAATTATGCCAACGCGGTGATCGTGCGCCGCCAACGCATCGCGGCGTCCATCGCCAGCGCCGAAACCGAAGCCGCCGATGCCCGCGACGATCTGGCCAATGCCTACCGGGATTTAAAAAAGTACGAAACCGTGCAGGCCAATCGACTGGCCGAAAAAAAGAAGGAAGAGGCGCGCAAGGATCAGATCGAACTGGATGAAATCGGCTTGCAAGGCCATGTTCGCAAGTCAAATATTGCCCAGCCGGGCCAATAATCCGGCGTTATCCCAATTGGGCTGGCGATCTTCAAGCAGCACATCGTGTTTGTCTATTCCGTGATAAAGTCCAGGCGGTGCCGACACCGCAACCTGAACCCAGCGGGCCACCAGTTCGTTGCTGATATCGTTCAGCACGGCCGCCGCCGCGGCCTCTAAAGATTGCCATTGCAGGCTTCCCAGGGCGTCCAGGTATCGTCCGAAACTGGGTGGATCAAGGATCAGCCTGTCGGGAACATAACGCAGGATTAGGCCCGAACGCTGGTCCGGATCGAACAGAGCCAGTTGCCCGCTTAAACTGGTCACGTAATCAAGTTTGAAATCGGGATTTCGAACGGTGCCCAGCAGGCTGCGCCTGTCGCGTGGGTCCATGGAAAGCTCATCCTTTGATTTCGCCAGCGGTTCAGTCATTCGCCCAGGGCACCTGTTCTGCCAAATTCCGCTGCCAATCTATCATTTCCCGGCAATCTCGACACCCAATGCGGAACGAACGGTGTCGAACAATGCGTCGTTGGACGTTTGTGATTTGAGTAAAACTGCCGTGACCTTGCTGGAGATATCTCTAGGCACATCTTTGGCCGAAAAAATAATCACCGGAGTAGATGGTTGCCCTGGCTGTTCGAGCAATAAGATCAGGCTCTCGCCATCGCCGTCGGGTAGTGTCAAATCGAGAATGAGCAGATCGAAAACACCCTGTTCCAGCAGCCGGGTGCCCTCGGCTATTGTCCTGGCCGTTACGATGTGGGCCGAGTCACCGAGCACGGCCGCCACCACCTGCAAGACACTTTCGTCGTCTTCGATATGCAATATACGATATCTGTCGTTGCCACCTGTTTCACCGTCTAAATCGTCATCAGTTTTCCTGGCTTCGAGCAATTCAGGAATATCGATGAAGAAGGTGGACCCCTCGCCTAGTTCAGTTTCGAACCCGATAGAGCCCTTGTGTTGCTGGACAATGGCCCTGGTGATGCTCAGCCCCAGACCCGTGCCGCCTTTTTTTCGCGTGTCTGAAGAATCGGCCTGCGAGAATTGCTGGAATATGGTTTTCTTGAAGTCATCGGCAATGCCGGGACCTTTATCGATTACCGAGATGCGGATCATGCTGCCCCTTCGCAAAGCCGTCAATATAACGGTTTCTCCGTCCGGTGAAAATTTTGCGGCATTGGACATCAGATTGGCCATTACCTGCATCATGCGCCCCTTGTCGGCATCGATCACAGCGCCACTTATGTCACTATGACTAACGAAAGTAATGTTGTGTTCATCACCATACCCCTTGTTGGCGGCAATCGCTTCATCAATCAGCGATGTCACGTCCAGGGGTGCCATGGTGTAATCCATTTTGCCAGCTTTAATCTTCTCCATATCCAGAATGTCGTTGATCAACAGCACCAGCCGATCTGAATTGTTATAGGCAATGTCCAGCATGGTGCGCAGTTTATCGGGAAGTTCGCCGATCGAACCGGAGCGGATCAACCCAAGAGAGCCTTTGATCGAAGTTAGCGGAGTGCGCAGTTCATGGCTGACGGTGGAGACAAATTCATCTTTCGCCCGATCGGCTTCTTTCTGTTTTGTCAGGTCGCGCACGACGCCCAGGAAAAACCGACCCGTGCCAAGATTAAGATCGGCGATTTGCAGATGCAGGGGGAATGTGGTGCCGTTGCGGCGCAATCCTTCGAATTCCCGTCCGACGCCGATAATACTTGATTTACCGGTTTTCACGTAGTCGCTCAGATAAACGTCGTGGGCAGATTGATGAGGGGTCGGCATCAGCACATTGATATTGGAGCCGATGATATCTTCCTGCCCATAACCGAACATGCCAGAACCCGCCGGATTGATGGACTGGATTGTGCCCAGTTCGTCGATGATGAAAATGCCGTCGAAGATATGATCGACAACCGCACCCAGCCGTTCGCCGCTTTCCTGCAAGGCCTGATCGGCCCTGGCCCGATCAATGGCGGTATTCCTGAAAATTTCGACCGCGCGGGCCATTTCACCAATCTCGTTACGTCGATCAACGGCGAGGACTTTCTGATCCAGATCGTCGCCCGCAGCCAGCCTGCTCATCACTCCGGTGATGTCAGTAATGGGGCCGATGATTTGTGCCCTGATCAACCAAAATGAGGCAGTCACCAGCATGGCGATAATCGTTAGCGTGATCACGGCGGCGTTCTTGGCGACCGTTGCCACCAGATTCAGTGCGACATCGACTTTCGCTTCTTCGATCTGGTTCTGAACGGCAACTTCCCGGGTTAAAGTATCAAAACCCCTGAATGCCGGGATGTCATCAATTCGCACGATGGTATCGATGGCGGCCGGTGAATTGCCCTGATCTGATAATTCGTCGACTATTTTCAGCGCCGAACCGTAGGCGGCGACAACCCCGGAGATATCGACAACAGCTTGCCGTTCGGCGGCGTTCAAAGGTCGTTCGGCATACAGCCTGATCACTTCATTGGCGACGGCGATGTTCTTAAGGGCAAGCTCCATTATTTTATGATCGTGACGCAGTACCAGGTTCTTGAAATTATGAATCATGCCGCCATATCCCATCGCCTTGCGCAGGGCGATGACGGCCTGTGATTTGCTCCCCTGCAAAATACGGCTACCGGAAATCTCGACGACTTCCGCATCCAGCGTATCGAGCCCCCGGATCGCCGCCTCATCGTCAACCCGAACCTGCTTGTCGATTTCATTGGGCAGACGGCCATTGGCTGCCAGCGCCGCGCTGCGCGACAGCGCCTCGCCGTAGGATGCCAACATCGACTGAATATCGTCCAGGGCCTTTCGTTCCTGGTCGTTCAGGCCCAGAGCCCGGTACCGGGCGATGGCAGACGCCGCACCACCAAGCTTTGCGTTGACGATACCGATGCGGTTGGTGTCTTTGCGCAGGACAAAGTTTTTGAACTGATGGATCATACCGCCGTAGCCGATTTCCTTGCGCAAGGCGCTCAGCGCACCGGCTTTTTCCGATCTGCTAAGTTCGAAACTGGCCCAGATCGTCTTGACGGCGGAAATATTGTTAAAGGTAATCCAGGAACTGGTGGCGAACATTCCGCCGGCGGCGGTCAGGGCGACGATGAAGACCCAGCCGACCGTGCTGATCCGAATGTTATTCAGGAAATTCATACCAGTTCGGTCCCAACGGTGTTTGGCAAACCCGAAACGGGATTGATGTTCAATTTTTTAAGCAGCGGAAGACTCACACGATTGACCTTGTCATCGTCTAATAATTTTTGTGCTTTTTCTGAATTCAGTCGCATTTATTGGCGTGTCAACAATCAGGTGTGAACAGGTACAGGGCTGAAAGCATTTGAAATATGGCAATCCATCGATGCGAATTCAATGATTTCCTTATCTTTACCGAAAGGTCTGTGATTTTGATTGCCTCGGGACACAACAAGGCCGCCGTCGAAGAACAATCTCCTCGCAGTTTGGATAATTTTACAGAAATCAGCCTGTTTTCAGGCCAATTCCGCGATTATGCCGTGGTCTCTATACTACGTCGTTCGGTTGATGAACGTCTGTCATCTGACTGGCGCCTGTTTTCGTTCGTACGTTTTTTCGCCGCCCCCTGGCGAGCAGCGGAATCACTACGCCGTTCCTTGCCGGCCCTGACATTATTGGCATTGCGCCGGTCCCTCGTACTGCGTCTTTGTTCGGTCATTCTTTATTCCCCAATGGTACTCCACAATACAACAAATTAATCCGAGCAGCGGCCCTTCGACGTGACTTCGAAAGCTGTCGGTTGCCGAAAACAGTATCCCGGCGAGCCTAATATGGCGGTTTGAGGACCCCTTCGCTGTGACCGGGATCACACCCGGAATTATTACAGCAAGTTTTGATTAGGTTGAATTGATCACGTTTTCTCGATTTGACCGGACGGGATGTTCTCAGGGCAATATGGATCCGGTAAGTGATAGGGGATCCCGGCAGGCTCATGACTCAACTGAAAATTCGCACACTTGTCGTCACCGCATTTGTCCTCATCGCCCTGGGTTTGGCAGGGCAACCCACCAGGGCGGACTGGCGCACGGCGAGCCGCCAACCGACCGGTATCGCCCCCGACCCGCAAATCGAACGGCAAGCCATCGTCCAGGTCTACGGGGCCAGGGCGTACAGTTGGCGCGGCTATTTCGGCATTCACACCTGGATCGCGACCAAGCCCCAAGTAAGGTCGAAATAGGCGAGCCCGAGGAATGCACCCCCGACGGCATAGGCCGCGAGGCTCACCTGCACCATCGCCGCCAGATCCGATGCCCATTTCAGGTCCGGACGGCCCCGGCAGTGGAGCACCGTCCACGACCCGTAGCGCCACGCCAGGACACCAATAGTCAGGAAGATCAGAAGTCCCGGGTAACCATGCTCACCCAATATTTCGAAATAGATGCTGTGCGAGTCGTGAAAGTTCTTGGGTTCCGGTGCGTACTTCTTGAACAACTCTGGCGTAAAGGTCTCGAATCCTCCGCCGACGATCGGGCGGGCATTGGCCAGGTGGAAGGCGAACCACCACGCGTTGATCCTCCCCAACGCGGATCGGTCCTGCTGGTAGG
>CBFDVE010000196.1:0-5241 GCA_965613205.1 uncultured Rhodospirillaceae bacterium | reverse complement strand
TTCCCCCGCTTCGATCTTGCCGCCGGGAAATTCCCACAAGCCGGCCAGGGGCTTGCCTGCGGGCCGCTGGGCCAGCAGCACCCGGCCATCGGCATCGAGCAGGGCGACGGCGGCAACCAGCATGGTCGGGGCATCACCATCGGCTTTCTTGACCGGGGCGTTGAAGCATCCATCATCATCATTCATGGCCCCAATCTAGAGCATATTAATTTCGCCAACAACCAGACCCATGTGATATAATTTCGCCATGTCCATGATCATCAACCTTTTGCCCTATCTGGTCGGTCTGTGCGCGGCGGCGACGCTGCTGGTGCTGTTCGCCGGATTATTCACCATGGCCGCCAGCGTCAGCGCCCACGATAAATACGGCAACATGCTGATGCGCTGGCGTGTCAGCCTGCAGGCCGCCACCGTCGCCCTGCTGGGCTTGTTAGTCGCCCTTAAAAGTCTTACCTGAGACCGATGATCGATTACTGGACCATTGTCAGCCGGGGCCTGAGGCGGCGCTGCCCGAAATGCGGCGTCGGGCGAATTTTTTCCGGTTTTATCAGCCTGCTGCGCCAATGCCCGGAGTGTGGTGAACCGTTTCACAATATTCGCACCGACGATGCCGCGCCCTGGGCGACGGTGTTGTTTGTCGGTCATTTTTCCGGCTGGTTGCTGGCCGGATTGATCAAGAGCGATCTGACCAGCAATGAAGTCACCGCCTATGCCATTGGTTTTGTGTTGATCTGTGCGGCGCTGACATTGCCGGTGATGAAGGGAATTTTCGTCAACCTGAACTGGTATTCAGGCCTGCGCTATGCCGCTGCCGATGATAGTGACGGCGATAATCAGGACCGGTAATCGGCATTGATGTCGATATAGCCGTGGGTCAGATCGCAAGTCCACACCGTGGCCGAGCCCGAGCCCAGGCCGATATCGACGGCAATGTGAATATCCTGGCCCTTCATGTGGGTGGTGACGGGGGCCTCGTCATAGCCATCGACCACCATTCCCCCTTGGGCGACCTGAACGCCGCCGATGGATATGGCCAGCAGGTCCCGGTCGGCCCGGGCCCCGGACTTGCCGACGGCCATGACAATGCGGCCCCAGTTGGCGTCTTCCCCGGCGATGGCGGTTTTGACCAGGGGCGAATTACCGATCGACAGGCCGATCTGCCGGGCCGCCAAGTCATCGTCGGCCCCGGTGACGGTGATGGTGATGAATTTGCTGGCCCCTTCCCCGTCGCGCACCACCTGGCAGGCCAGATCAATCAGCAAGGCATTGAGCTTGCCGCGAAAGTCCTCCAGCCGGGGATCGTCGGTCGAGGTGATCGGATCGTTGCCAGCCTGACCGGTGGCGAACAGTAACAGGGTATCGCTGGTCGAGGTATCGCTATCGACGGTGATGCAATTGAACGATCTGGCCCCGCCTTCGTTTAGCAGGTCCTGCAACACCGGGGCGGCGATGGCGGCGTCGGTGAAAATAAATGACAGCAGGGTCGCCATATCCGGCGCGATCATGCCCGAGCCCTTGGCGATGCCGTTCAGGGTCACCCTGCTGCCGCCCAGGTCGGCGCTGGCGGTGGCCCCCTTGGCATAAGTGTCCGTGGTCATGATCGCTTTCGCCGCGACCAACCAGTTATCGGCCGACAGACCGGCTTGCAGGGCGGGCAGGGCATCGGTGATTTTATGATCGTCCATGACCTCGCCGATGACCCCGGTCGAGGCGACGAAAATCTTGCTCGGCCGGCACGACAGCAAGTCGGCGGCGGCTTCGACCGTGCGGTTGACCGAGGCCACACCCTGTTTGCCGGTGAAGGCGTTGGCATTTCCCGAATTGACGATCAGGCCCTGAGCCAGTCCACCGGTCAGCGCCTTGCGGCACCAGTCGACCGGGGCCGAGGCGGTCAGGGACCGGGTGAAAATACCGGCGACCGTGGTTTGCGGAGACAGTTCCACCAATATCAGGTCGGTCCGCCCCCGGTAGTGCACGGCGGCTTCGGCGACCGCCAACCGGACCCCGGCGAGGACCGGTAGATGGGGGAAACTTTCTCGGGCCAGCGGGGATATTCTACTCATCTCACTCTCGGGGTTATTCGGCGGCGGGCTCTTTCATCACAGAGCCATCGGCGTTGAAGCGTTCGACGGTCGCCGCCTGGCGAATATTTTGCAAGAAATCGGCGCCAATCTGTTGTGAAAGTTCCTGGCGCAGTTGCGGCTCGGCATCGGCGAAACTGATCGGTTCGACCTTGCGCCGATCTTCCAGTTTGATCACATGCCAGCCGAATTGGGTTTGTACCGGTTCGCGAGTGTAGGCCCCCTTTTCCAGGGCGAAAGCGGCTGTCGAAAAGGCCTCGACCATCTGGCCCTTGCCGAAATAGCCCAGATCGCCGCCGGACTTACCGGACGGCCCCTTGGAGCGGGATTTGGCCAACTCGGCAAAATCGGCACCGCCGACCAGTTCGGCAATGACCTCGCGGGCCTGGGCTTCGGTTTCCAGCAATATGTGACGGGCCCGGATTTCATCTTGCACGGTGGCGTTCTTGACCATTTCCTGATGGCGAACTTTCAGCTCCTGTTCGGTGATCCGGTTTTCGATATAGGCGGCCAGGAAGGTCCGTTCCAGCACCTGTTCTTCGATTCGGGCCAGGGTCCGCTTGACCTCTTCGCTTTCGTCCAGCTTGATCTTGCGGGCCTCGGCGACCACCAGTTTACTGTCGATCAGGCTGTTGACCAAAAACCCGAACACCGCTTCGAACGGCAGGGCCTTGAATTTTTCCGGCAGGCGCTGGCGCGCCGCATCGACGTCGGAACGAAGAATCTGTTTACCATCGACCGTGGCGACAACCGGATCAATGTGTTCTTTGGCCAGGGCCGGGGACAGGGCTATCAGGCCAACGACGGCGACCATTAAGGGTATTTTTTGCAGCACGGAGGAGAATCCTTTTTTCACATTCGGTTGAGCATTTGTTTAGAGCATGACGACTTTTTTGAAAACCGTCTTGTCTGACTATAGCATCAAGAATGTCAAAAATAGGGCGTTGGTCATTCCGCTCGGTGCAATTCCTGAGGTTGGCAGCGCTGCCGCCATGGGTCGGAATTTAAGTGTTGAGGCATCGACAAGGCCCCCCTGCATTGACACCGGGCGGCTTGCTCTCTATCTCTTGCTTCGGTCGGAAGAGGTTCTTCGACCGATGCTATTCAACTCGTCACCACCCTTACTTTTGAGGTCCTGCATGTTCGGCGCCATCGCCCGGCGATTGTTCGGTTCTTCCAATGAACGATTCCTGAAAACCCTGCTCCAAGATGTCGATGCCATCAACGCACTCGAACCGGCGCTGGAGGCTCTCAGCGACGAAGATCTGAGCGCCCGCACAGATTGGCTGAGGCAACGCCTGAGTGATGGCGAGACCGTTGATGATTTGCTTATCGATGCCTTTGCCACGGTGCGCGAGGCGGCCAAACGAACCCTCGGCCAGCGCCATTTTGATGTTCAGTTGATGGGCGGCATGGTCTTGCATCAGGGCACCATTGCCGAAATGCGGACCGGTGAAGGCAAGACGCTGTGTTCGACCCTGCCGGTCTATTTGAACGCGCTCGGTGGCGACGGGGTTCATGTGGTCACGGTCAACGATTACCTGGCCCAGCGCGATGCCGAATGGATGGGTGAAATCTTCGCCAAACTGGGCATGACCACGGGCTACATCGTGCATGGCCTGGACGACGAAGAACGCCGGGCAGCCTATAATTCCGATGTGACCTACGCCACCAACAACGAGCTGGGCTTCGATTATCTGCGCGACAACATGAAGTTCCAGCTTGAAGACATGGTCCAGCGGGACTTCAACTACGCCATTGTCGATGAAGTGGATTCGATCCTGATCGACGAAGCCCGTACGCCGCTGATTATTTCCGGGCCGACGGAAGATGCCGCCGATCTCTACATGGCGGCTGACAAGCTGATCCCGCAACTGATCGCCGAAGACTACGAAAAAGACGAAAAATCCAAGGCCGTGACCCTGACCGAAGTGGGCACCGAAAAGATCGAGACGATGATGCGCGAGGCCGGTCTGCTGACCGATGGCACGCTGTATGACATCGACAATATTTCCCTGGTTCATCACGCCAACCAGGCCCTGCGCGCCCACATCTTGTTCGAGCGCGACACGGATTACATTGTCAAGGACAACAAGGTCATCATCATCGATGAATTCACCGGTCGGATGATGGAAGGCCGGCGTTTTTCCGATGGTCTGCATCAGGCCCTGGAAGCCAAGGAAGGGGCCGAAATCCAGAACGAAAACCAGACCCTGGCCTCGATTACTTTTCAGAACTATTTCCGCATCTATCCCAAACTGGCCGGAATGACCGGCACGGCGATGACCGAAGCCGGTGAGTTTTCCGAGATTTATGAATTGAGCGTGGTCGAAATTCCGACCAACGTGGAGCAGATTCGCAGTGATAGAGACGACGAAGTTTATCGCTCGGGGGCCGAGAAAAATACCGCCATCATCGATTTGATCATTGATTGCCAGGCCCGCAACCAACCGGTCCTGGTCGGCACGGTCAGTATTGAAAAATCCGAACACTTAGCGGCGCTTTTGAAAGCGAAGACAATTCCCCATAACGTGCTCAATGCCCGATATCACGAACAGGAAGCCCAGATTATCGCCGACGCCGGCATGCCCGGTGCGGTTACCATCGCCACCAACATGGCCGGGCGCGGCACCGATATTCAGCTCGGGGGCAACCCCGACATGCGCATCGCGACGGAAACCGCGGAGCTTGAGGGCGAGGAACGCGAACAGAAAATTGCCCAAATCAAGGCGATCATCGCCGAGGCCAAACAAAAAGCCAGTAAAGCGGGCGGACTTTTTATAGTGGGCACCGAACGCCACGAAAGCCGGCGCATCGACAACCAGTTGCGTGGACGCTCCGGGCGTCAGGGCGATCCGGGCCGTTCCAAATTCTTCTTGTCGCTGCAAGACGATCTGATGCGCATATTCCCGATCGAGCGTATGGATTCGATGCTTGAAAAACTGGGGCTTGAGGAGGGGGAAAGCATTACCCACCCCTGGGTCACCAAGGCAATCGAAAGGGCTCAGGCCAAGGTCGAGGCGCGCAACTTTGATATCCGCAAGCAACTACTCGAATACGATGACGTGGCCAATGATCAACGCAAGGAGATTTATTCCCTGCGCAGTGAATTGATGAGCGCCGATGAAATCGAAGATCAGATCAAGGCGCTTCGCGACGA
>CBFDVE010000195.1:0-5243 GCA_965613205.1 uncultured Rhodospirillaceae bacterium | reverse complement strand
GACCATCTGACCAAAACAGGCAAGCGTCGCAAAACGAAGATTGACAGGCGCACCACCCGCCATCCCGGCTATCAAATCAGTCAACGGGTTGGCAAGCGTATCGAAGAGATTTTCGGCTGGACCAAGGTTCAGGCCGGGCAGGCGAAAACCAAATTCAGGGGCCGACGACGGGTCGAAGCATCTTTCACACTCGCGGTTACCGCTTCCAACCTGATGAGGTTACCCGAACCCATCTGCCCCATCAGAGTGGTTCAGAATATCTCGGAAGCGCTCTAGTGCCGGTCCGGGCGTTTCCACCACAACAGGTCACCGGCGATGAATGCCCTGGCCAGTTCATTTTCCGGTGCCTCGAAGAATTTTTCCGCCGTGCTGAATTCCAGCAGACGCCCCCGGTGCATGAAAATCACGTCATCGCCGATGCGCTTGGCCTGACCCAGGTCGTGGGTGGTCATGATGATCCGGGTACCGGCCGCGTGAAACGCGTCAATGACCTCTTCGATGGCATGGGTCGCCGCCGGGTCCAGACTGGCCGTCGGCTCATCCAGAAACAGCACCTTCGGGCGCAGGGCCCAGGCTCTCGCCAGGGCCAGCTTCTGTTGTTCGCCGAAAGACAGCACCCGGGCCGGTTGGTCGGCAAGGCGACCGAGGCCCGTTCGTTTCAAGGCATCGGCCACCCGCTGGCGCCGCTCAGGTCCGGATATTCCCCTCAGACTCAAGGCATAGGCCGCATTGGCGGCGACCGTGCGGCGTAACATGACCGGCCGCTGAAAAACCATGGCTTGATGGGCCGCCGGGTCACTCCCCAGTTCGCCCTGCCATTGAACCTTGCCCGCAGAGGGTTTCAATAATCCGTGGCACAGCCTGAGCAACAGACTTTTGCCGGCCCCGTTGGGGCCCAGAATAACCGTTCGGGGACCGGCCTTGAAAGTAAGTGACAAGTCCTTGATCAGGCGCTTGCCGCCGCCTTCAAAGGACACGTTGTCCAGTTCCAGGGGCAGGATGTCGCTCATGCGTGCCGCCTTTCGGCCATTTCTTTGAGGGCAAACGCGGCCCCGTTGATGGCCAGGGACAGGGTAATCAGGATAATTCCCAGACCCAGCGCCAGGGCCAGATCGCCCTTCGAAACTTCCAGCGCAATGGCCGTGGTCATGACCCGGGTGACGTGATCGATATTGCCGCCGACGATCATCACCGCACCCACTTCGGCTGAGGCCCGGCCGAACCCGGCCAGCACGGCAGTGGACAGTGAAAACCGGCCGTCCCACAGCAGGGTCAACATGGAGCGGCCCGGCGAAGCCCCGAACGAGCGCAGTTGTTCCTCGTATTCCCGCCACAAATCTTCGATAATCTGGCGCGAAAGCGCGGCGATGATGGGGATGATCAGGATGGTCTGGGCGATGACCATGGCGGCGGGGGAAAACAGCAAACCGAGAACCCCGAACGGCCCCATGCGGGACAACATCAAATAGACCACCAGCCCGACCACAACAGGCGGCAATCCCATCAGGGCGTTGAGCAACACCACCAGGGCCTTGCGCCCGGGGAACCGGTACAGCGCCGTCGCCGCGCCCAGAGGCATCCCGATCAGGGTGGCCACAAACACCGCGCCCAGGCTGATCCGCAAGGACAGGCCGACGATTTCACCCAGCGCCGCATCACCTGCTAACAGCAGGGATACGGCGGCGCCGAGCGCGGAGGAAAAATCGTTCATGCAAGTAAAGCCCAACGTGATAAAATATCTTTCGCCGCTGATTATTGGCGCAACGGTTTTTGTTATCAACCATGGCTACAAAAATGAACACAAAAAATGATCCGTTGATCGTGCCCGACCCGGATGATCCCCGATTAACCCAGCGCGTTGACGGGATCGATCAGGATGGCGCTCCGCTTAGCACCTCGGTCACGGTCGAACGGCCGATGACACTGTTTCTCAACGGCCAGGAAATCGTCACCATGATGACCATTGGCGACTACCCGGAATATCTGGCGCTGGGCTATCTGCTCAACCAGAACATGATCACCGCAGACGACTCCATCACCGCCATCGATTTTGACGAAGACATCGACACCATTGTCGTGCGCACCGACCGCAAAACCAATTTCGAGGAAAAACTGAAGAAAAAAACCCTGACATCGGGCTGCGCCCAGGGCACGGTGTTTGGCGATGTCATGGAAAGTTTTGATAAGGTGACCCTGCCCGATGACGCCACTCTGAGCACGTCGTCCCTGATCGCCTTGCTGAAAACCATCAATACTCTGCCCAGCCTGTATCTGAAGGCCGGGGCCATTCATGGCTGCGTGCTGGCCGAGGGCGATCAGCCGATTGTCTACATGGAAGACGTTGGCCGCCACAATGCGGTCGATAAAATCGCCGGTTACATGTTTCGCGAAAAAATAACGGGCGGCGACAAGATTTTCTACACCACCGGCCGTTTGACCAGTGAAATGGTGATCAAGACCGTGCAGATGGGAATTCCCATTCTGGTTTCGCGATCCGGCTTTACCGCCTGGGGCGTCGATCTGGCCCGCCAGGTCGGCCTGACCCTGATTGGCCGGGCCAGGGGCCAGCGCTTCGTCGCCCTGGCCGGTCAGCAGCGCATTATTTACGACAACAACAGATGATCGCCGGGGTTGTTCTGGCCGGTGGACAGGGACGGCGGTTGGGTGGGGTTGATAAGGCCTCGGCCCGGCTGGGCGGCAAGCCCTTGATCGAACATGTCATAGACCGGGTGTCGCCCCAGGTGTCCGGGTTGATCATCAATGCCGCCGGTGATCCGGCCCGCTTTGCCAACCTGGAGCTGCCCGTCGTCGCCGATGTGGTAGACGGTTTCGCCGGTCCCCTGGCCGGTGTGCTGACCGGCCTTGAATGGCTGCAATGCCATCGCCCAAACGTCGAGTGGCTGGTCTCGTTCGCCGTCGATACACCGTTTCTGCCCGGCGATCTGGTTGCTCGGCTGGCCACCGCCGTGGCATCCGATGATGCCGACATGGCCTGTGCCCGGTCGGCCGGGCGGTGCCATCCGGTGATTGCCTTGTGGCCGGCTCACCTGGCGCAGGAATTGCGTCACGCCCTGACCGTAGAAGACATTCGCAAGATCGATCGATGGACGGCCCGTTACCAACTGACGCAGGTCAATTTCGCCCCGGTGGCCATTCAAGGGCAGACGTTTGATCCGTTTTTCAACATCAATCGCCCGGACGATCTGGTCGCGGCTGAACATCTTCTGGCGTTGATGGACACCTAAAAAAAGCCGCCACCTCCACCGGAAATACGGACATCGTGGGGGGGAGCGTGGTTTGTCCGTAGGTGGAAATAGCGGCTATATTATTCGAAACCCGAGGGCTGAGATCCCGGGCCTCGACGACGAAAAAGCGATAGGGATATCGCTTCTTCGCACACATGATATTCTAATAGCATCACCGGTCAGGGCCGGTAATTGATGTAGATCAAGGAATTAATTTTGCTCAGATTTTCTCCAACCGCACGGCGGAGAATTTAAATCCGGGGATTTTACCGAACGGGTCCAGTTGGGGGCTGGTCAATAAATTAACGGCGGCCTCGGCAAAGCAGAACGGGATAAACACCATGCCTTCGGGCACATCCCGGTCGGCTCGTGTCTGCAAGGATATGGATCCCCTACGCGAAGTCACCCGTAGCATCTCACCGGGTTCCATGGCCAGATCGGCCAGGGCGTTTGGATGCAGGCTGGCGACGGCGACGGGTTCCAGGGCGTCCAGTATTGCGGCGTGACGGGTTATCGCTCCGGTGTGCCAGTGTTCCAACATGCGCCCTGTCGATAAAATGATGGGGTAGTCATCATCGGGCACGTCGCCCGGCGGTTGCATATCGGTGGCGACCAGCAACGCCTTGCCGTTTTTGGTCGGGAAGCCATCGCCGAACAACACCGCCTGGCCAGGCTGATCTTCATCAGTGCAGGGGTAGGTGACGACATCTTCCCGTTGCAGCCGTTGCCAGGAAATGCCCTTGATCGATGGCATGATGCGGCGCATTTCGGCGAATACATCTTGCGGCCCCTGATAGGTCCAGCCGAGACCCATGCGGTTGGCGATTTCCTGAATGATCCACCAGTCGGGCCGGGCCTGACCCGGCGGCTCGACCACCTGTCGGCCCATCTGCACCTGGCGATTGGAATTGGTAAACGTGCCGGTTTTTTCCGGCAACGCCGTGGCCGGCAGAACCACATCGGCGAAGTGGGCGGTTTCGGTCAGGAAGATATCCTGCACCACCAGATGATCCAGCATGGCCAGACTTTGCCGCACATGCCCCACATTGGGGTCCGACATGGCCGGGTTTTCGCCCATGATGTACATGCCCCTGATAGGGCCGTGATGAATAGCATTGATGATTTCAACCACGGTCAAGCCCGGTTCCGGATCGAGCGACGTGTTCCAGTAGTCCTCGAATTTTTGCCGCACGGCATCGTCAGTGACCGAGGCATAATCCGGGTAGAACATGGGGATCAGCCCGACATCGGACGCGCCCTGCACATTGTTCTGGCCGCGCAGGGGGTGTAGGCCGGTACCGGGGCGGCCGACCTGGCCGGTGATCGCGGCGAGGGCTATCAGGCAACGGGCATTGTCGGTGCCATGGACATGCTGGGAAATACCCATGCCCCAGAAAATGATGCCGCGATTGGCGTTGGCAAAACAACGCGCGGCCTGGCGAATGGCGTCCGGCGCAATGCCGCGCTCAACGGAGGAATGCGAAATATCGCGCTCATGCCACAGCGCCACATTCTCAAGGGCGGGGGTGACGGCCGAGCGCACCAGCCGCGCCAGCCCCGTGAGATTTTCCGTCAGCACGGGATTGCGCTTATGGGGCATGGCGGAGGAGCCCTTTTGACGGGAAGAGAAATATTCTTCCACCTCCAGCACCTCGGTGCGCTGCAAGTGGCGCACTTCGGTCGCCAGGCGCTCAATGGAGGAAGCGATGACGCCGAGGGTTGCGAAATACACGGCGTGCCGGTCGCGCGGGATGACTTGTGTGGAGATGGGCTCAACCTCCAGCCCGAGCGCCTTGGCCACATGTTCCTCGACACGCGGGTCGACGGTGGCGAAGGTGCCGACGGGGCCGGAAATGGCGCAGGTGGCGATTTCGGCCCTGGCCCGGCAAAGCCTTTCGCGGTCGCGGGCGAACTCGGCGTAATGACCGGCGAGCTTGAGGCCGAACGTGGTCGGCTCGGCGTGGATGCCGTGGCTGCGGCCGATGCAGACGTCGCCTT
>CBFDVE010000194.1:0-5244 GCA_965613205.1 uncultured Rhodospirillaceae bacterium | reverse complement strand
GTGGCCACCCCGTTGATATCGATGGCCTGTTCGATGGACTCTGCCGATAAGGGCAACTGGCCCATCTGCCAGGCATAGCCGACAAGGAACAGATTGGTGGCGATGGTATCGCCCATCAGCGCCGTTGCCAAAGCGCCCGCATCGATGAAGCGGGATTCAGATGTGGACTCTTGAAGGGTTTGCATCAGCGCCCGTTCGGGGAATTCCAGGTCCGGGTTCTGGGTGAAGGCGGCGGTCATGGTCTGGGCCGAGTTGATAACGGCATGGGTATGTTTCGGATGCAGTTTGCTCAAGGCATCGAAACCACCCGCCGTGACCATATCGCAGCCGAGCAGCAGAGACGTGCCACCGGCGGGAATACGGGCGGCGTATATATCGGCCGGTCGCTTGCCGATACGCACATGGCTCATCACTGCGCCGTTTTTCTGGGCCAGGCCGATCTGGTCAAGCACGCTGACGCCCTTGCCTTCGATGTGGGCGGCCATGCCCAGCAAGGCGCCGATGGTGACAACCCCGGTGCCGCCAATGCCGGTGACCACGATGTCGTAGGTTTTGTCGAAGTCCGGCAGGGTCGGGTCATCCAGGGTCGGGAACGGCACATTGTCGAGGTTTTGGCTCGCCGCCTGGCGCAGCTTGCCGCCCTTGACGGTGACGAAACTGGGGCAAAATCCGTTGACACATGAAAAGTCCTTGTTACACGACGATTGATCGATGGCCCGCTTGCGCCCGTAAGGGGTCTCCGTCGGGCGAATGGCGACACAGTTGGACACCATGCCGCAATCACCGCAACCTTCGCAGACGGCTTCGTTGATAAAGACCCGCTGTTGCGGATCCGGGGCCAGGCCGCGCTTGCGGCGGCGGCGCAGTTCAGCCGCGCAGGTCTGGTCATAAACAATGGCGCTGGTGCCGGGATGGTCGCGTATCTGGCGTTGCACCGTATCTAAGTCACGGCGGTGATGGAAGGTCACGCCCTTGGCGAAGTCGGACCCGGACGGGTACTTGTCGGGCTGGTCCGAGACCACGGCAATTCGCCCGACTCCTTCGGCGGAAACCTGGCGGGTGATCAGCGGCACGTTTAAAATCCCGTCATGGGGCTGGCCGCCGGTCATGGCGGTGGCATCGTTGAACAGGATTTTGTAGGTCACATTGACTTTCGCCGCCACGGCGGCGCGGATGGCCAGCAGGCCGGAATGAAAATAGGTGCCATCGCCCAGATTGACGAACAGGTGTTTGGTCTTGGAAAACGGCGCGATGCCGTTCCAGTTGGCGCCCTCGCCGCCCATTTGGGTGTTGGTCATCGTGCTGCGGTTCATCCACACGGCCATGTAATGGCAGCCGATGCCGGCTCCGGCGAAGGAACCTTCGGGGACCCTGGTTGATGTATTATGCGGGCAGCCGGCGCAAAAATAGGGCGTACGCGGGAAATTGGGCTGGCTGGCACTGTTCAAGGCGGCTTCCTTGCGATCAAGGAATTGCAGCCGTTTTTCGATCCGCTCGCTGGTCACGAAACGCTTGAGCCGGGCGGCGATAACCCGGGCGACCCGGGCCGGGGTCAGCTCCGAAGCCGAGGGCAACACCCAGTCACCGGCTTCGTCAAACTTGCCGACGACGCGGGGGCGCACGTCTTCACGCCAATTGTACAACTGTTCCTTCAACTGGTTTTCAATCACCGCGCGTTTTTCCTCGACCACCAGGATTTCTTCCAGGCCTTCGGCGAAGGCGCGGATGCCGTCCTTTTCCAGCGGCCAGGGCATACCGACTTTGTAGACGCGCAGGCCCAGTTCGGCGGCGTAGGCTTCGTCAATTCCCAGGTCGTCCAGGGCCTGCATGACATCGAGGAAAGACTTGCCGGTGCTGACGATACCTAAGCGGGCGGTTGGACTGTCGATCACCACCCGGTTGATCTTGTTGGTGCGGGCAAAGGCCAGGGCCGCATACAGTTTGTATTTTTGCAGCCGGATTTCCTGGTCCAGGGGCTCATCGGGCCAGCGAATGTGGAGGCCGCCCTCGGGCATCTGGAAGTCATCGGGATCGACCAGGCTGATGCGGTCCGGATCGACGGAGACAGAGGCAGAGCTGTCCATGATTTCGGTGATTGTCTTGATGCCGACCCAGAGGCCGGAATAGCGCGACATGGCCCAGCCGATCAGGCCGAAATCGATCAGTTCCTGGGCGTTTGACGGGTTCAGGATGGGCATTTGGGCATCGATGAAGGCATGTTCGCTCTGGCTCGGTACGCTCGAGGATTTGCACGCCGGATCGTCACCGGCGAGCACCAATACGCCGCCATGGGCGGACGTTCCGGCAATATTTCCGTGCCTGAACACATCGCCGGAACGATCGACCCCCGGCCCCTTGCCGTACCACATGGAAAACACGCCATCGACCTTGGCCCCTTCGAACAGGTGTACCTGCTGGGTACCCCAGACGGCGGTGGCGGCCAGGTCTTCGTTGACGCCAGATTTGAAATGAATGTTTTCGGGGGTCAGAATTTCCTCGGCGCGCCAGAATTCCTTGTCTACATTGCCCACGGGCGAGCCCCGGTAGCCGGTAATATAGCCCGCCGTATTCAGCCCCTGGGCCTGGTCACGGGCCTTTTGCATCAACACCAGACGAACAAGGGCCTGGGTACCGGTCATAAAAGCGCGACCGGAACCGAGAGTATATTTGTCTTGTAAGCTGACCGACGCGCTCGCCATGACTTTGTTCCCTGTTTATTGTTCAGACTGCAAAAGGGTATCCCCTTGGCCGGTCGGGTACAATCCTTGCGATCGAATCTGGCAAAAATCGCAAGGCTGATGGGGTCACCCGTCCAAGAATGCTTACGTTATTGCCTTCTGGAGCGAATTTCTAAAACTTTGTTACCGCCAATTGGCAATATAATGTATGGCCACAACCTCAAATTTACGATCTCTGGTGTTGCTCGCCATCTTGGCGACCATCGCCATCACGGACTTAGTCAATAAGCGATTGCAACAGGAGTTGGACTTTGGCCAAATCTCCGGGGTTGTCTATTGGTTCGCCGTGGGCGGGAACCACTATGGGGTCACCGGCTAGAATTTCCAGGGCGGCGGCGGCCACGGCTCTGGCGTCGTGGCACAGCATTGATGTAAATATTTTGTTGACCCGGATGCCGGGCGCGCTGCCGGTGATCCAGAACAATAACTTGATCACCAGCAGACCGGGCAGGGATGGCTGGTTGCCGATAACTTCGTCAATATAGACGACAGGGCGGGGCGGTCGTTCGACCCGCACCAGGGTTCCGCCCCGCTTGGTACCGGGTATGGGGCGAAATTCGATATCAATGGAAGGGGCTATTTCCGACAACGGTGCGACCGTTCCGGTCAGGTGTGAATGGGCCGTTTCAGGCGCATGGAACCGGGCCTGGGGATATCTTCTCTGCCATAATTTCCGGCCCTGCACATGGCCGGCATGGGGGGCGATCAGGGCGACGATCTCGCCTTTCTTTTGCAACTCGGTGAAACAGCTTTCCGGCACATCACCCGGCGGGCTAAGGACAACGAGATTGCCGTTTTCCAGACGCACGGCGAGCGCATTGGCCGGGTTGAAAAACTTGACCTCGTATTGGTAAAGCCAGGCCCCTTCGGTCAAACCTTTCCACATTGTGTTTATTCCCTGGCGCTATCATTTTCGCTATTAACCCAATAGGTTTTACCGTCCGGGGTCCGTTTCAGCAGTCCGGCATCGACCAGCTCACGGCGCAGCAGGGCGGGGTCATCGAAGGTGTGCCAGGTTGTCATCGTGGCGTTGACATGGGCCTCGGTGTAATCCGTGTCCGGAGAGAATTTACCGGCCAGAAATTGAAGCACGGTGCGGCGGGCGACGCGCTTGCGGGGCAGCCGGATGATTTTGCCATCGCTATCGAGAAACTTGTTCAGGTCGCCGTTCAGCCGGGCCAGGATGTTGGAGACATGGCGGGCACTCCAGGCCCCGCCCCGCACTGTGCTGGCCCCCTTGGTGGTCAGATAACCGGCGATTTTGCGTAACGATTGATGTCCCGCCGCCTGGGCTTCCCTGATCAATGGTTCGACCGATGCCGCGTGGGCATCGGCATTGCGTTTTAATGATGCCCTGGCGTGTTTCCGGGCATCCGCCAGGCGAGGGTTGCCGCGCGTTGCCGACACTGCGGTCGACTTAAAGGCGGCAACGGAAACCGCCACGGCGGGGTCATCGGGACCGACCACAATAAATCGAATTTGCGGATCGAGAACGGCGGCCAAAGACCGGGCGTCACGGGCCAGTATGTCCCAGTCGGCGACGATCAGCGGCACTTTCAGCCACCTGGCCCGCGCCAGCGCCCGGCCCAGTATGGGGCGATAATGCGGCAGGTCCGGACGGGTGCCTCGTTCAATATCCACATATTCCCGTTCAATATCAAACCCATCGGCCACGGCGAACCGGGTCAGCAGCGTCCGCTGGGAACCTTGTCCCGGGCCTTGCTGGCCGTGTTCGGTAACAAAAACCCGAATGTATGCGATTGCCCGCTGCACGATTTTGCCTGGTATTTCCAGTATGTAAATAATTTAATAACAAAAATAGATTATTTACACAAATTTTGCAACAACTGTCGAAAAAATATGACTGCCAGATGACCCCGGATAAGATGGGGCAAATGAACATGGATATGAAAATGGATCTGTTCCTGCCGGGAATCTAAAAAATACTGATTATCCGGTATTGCCGAGGGCTGCGAAAGCGACTAGCATCGGCAATGACGGTGTCCCGCCAAGTGCGAACAAGCATGGGACCTAACAGGGAACACGGAAGAGGTTGACCTCATATAAGGGATCTCCAACCGTGGCTGCCCCCGCAACTGTAAGCGGTGTCATTCGCCCGCTGATGGCCACTGGGAAACCGGGAAGGCCGGGTGAAAGATGAAAGCCGCAAGCCAGTAGACCTGCCGCCAAAACGTATTGTCGTCCGGAATCTGCTTGTTCCGGATTGGCGGATGTCCGTGGCGATACGGTGTTTACAATATTTCCGTAACGGAGGGTTATTGGAATGCATAAAGAACGAACTATCAACACTGAAACCGTAGCGACGGGAAATATGGCGGCCAGGTTACCGGCTGTCGTCGCCCTGATGTTTGGCGTTTTTCTGGTTTTTGGCGCGGCTTTCGCGCAAATGCCGGCGGCCCACAATGCCGCGCATGACGTCCGGCACGCGTTTAGCGTACCCTGTCACTGAGGCGCCGCCATGTATAGAAGGATTTTTGTCACCGCG
>CBFDVE010000193.1:0-5249 GCA_965613205.1 uncultured Rhodospirillaceae bacterium | reverse complement strand
ATTATCAGAAGGGCGTTTTCAAATTGATTGCTGGATACACGCCCCGTTCTGCCATTTCTGAAAAGCTCTCGCAGTCCTTTGTGCCTGATTTCGACGATGGCCACTGATTTTACCTGGTAATAACCAAATAGGTAATTACTATAATGGTAAACAAAGACCAATTCCCAAACAAAAATCACCCGTCTGCCCGCCAGTGGCAATGCCTATAAAAGCGATTCTATGGTATCGACAACGTCTTGATCGTCCCATCCCAAAGCGCCGCTTTCCCCGTAGCGGATGATGCCGGTTTTATCGATCAGAAAGTTCGACGGGTAGGCATAGACCTTCCAGGCTTTTGACGCCTGGCCGTTTCGATCCAGTAACACGGAAAAGCCCCGTTTCAGTTTCAAGCGCCTGAAAAAGGCCTTAATGCGTTGGCCTGATTCCCTGATATTAACGGCCAGGATCTGGAAGTTCCTGCCGCGCATTTTTTTGGCAAGGCGGTTGAGAGACGGTATTTCCTTGATGCAAGGTACGCACCACGTCGCCCAGAAATTGACCAGAACAACCTGGCCCTTGAAGGTGCTCAAATCATAGGGCTGGCCGCCTAATTCCATAAGCTTCAAGGCAGGGGCGACCGGGTCTCCGTTATAAGGGGGGAGAGAAAGGGTACTTGGTTTTTTTACCGCTTTCGTGATATCTACCCCGGCCAGCGGGGCGGCTTTATCCGGTTGCCTGGCAGCCAGCAGGAAATCAACGCCTTGCCTGAATAACAGGCCCATTTTCGAGCGCATGGCCAGGTCGTCATCTGTCAAATCTTCTTTGCGGCGCATATGAAATCCGCCCGCGACATTCTCCATGGTGACCTGCTTGAGCGCCGCACCGCCGGTCTCCAGTTGACGCGCCACCTGATCGCTGCGCAGAAACTTGGTGGTATATTCCGGCTGAAGGATAAAGACAGGTTTGTTGACGGCGCGCGCGATCGGCAAATAGGCCGCATCCTCGCCAATTTCCACCGCGCCATCGATCAGGTGCGGTTGCAAAAAAATGTAGCCCGGGAAGCTGTCATCCCGGGGCTGTTTGAGTTGCCATATCCGCCCCGCGCGCAGCGCCAAAACGGCCCCCCGACCGGCGGCACTGAGGACAATTTTCTCATACCCCCGTTTAACAGCGGCGCGCATAACCTGATATATGTCCTCGGCATCAAAGTTATCCAGGCTGTTTCGGCCCGGGGCTTCCAGATAGGTGCTGTGTAAATCCAGTGACCACACATCAAACCCTTCGGCGGCAATGTTCAAAACACTTTCAATCATTTCCGGGCTGGTGCCGTATTCAGAAGGGAGCCAGATTATCAGGGTGCCGTTGCCGTCTTCAAAGGCGGTATAGATCATTTCCGTGCCCGAGGGCAGAACGATTTCCTTGGCCTCGTAAGCCTGTGCATTGGCCCCAGGAAGAAGGATCAAGAAGAGAGTGATGATAACTTTGATCATGGTGGAGTCTATCACAATGAAAAAAAACGGGGTGAATTGGGAAGATATATATAGCAGTTTGAAATGTCTGGGTGGTTTAACGACACAAACAATACCATATTCTTCAAGTCCACAATGTCATTGTTATCAAGGGGACCCTGGTGCCGGAATTAAGCGAGACAGCGAAGACAGAATACCAAAACCCACCAGGATCGGTGACGCGCCCACCGGGTGGCTCGCAAAAGGAATGGAAGCGCTTTATCTGGCGTTTGATGTTTTCGGCCTTTCTGCCCATGCCGAAACATCCCGAGAGACAAATCCTAAGCCCGCAACAAACGATCCGTGGTTTTCAGGCACTGGCAGAAGAAGATGGCGTGACCTGGCTGGGGCATTCCACATTTCTTGTCCGCCAGGGCGGGCAGACCCTTCTGACCGATCCTTTTTTGACCAAATATGCATCACCCTATCCACCCTTTGGGCCGAAACGTCATGCCGGACCGGCCCTGCGGACGGCTCAGTTGCCGCCCATCGATATTCTTCTCATTTCCCACAACCACTATGATCACCTCGACGAACGAACCCTGCGCCGACTGGCCGACAAGGATAAAATAAGGGTCCTGGTGCCGCTCGGACTGGCAGAGCTTCTGCGAGGATTGGGCTTCATCAACGTCACGGAACTTGATTGGCACCAGTCCTGCGTGATCGGCAGCATTGAAGTGCGCGCCTTGCCTGTGGTGCACGGCTCGGCGCGCGGATTAAGAGACAGCAATCAGACTCTCTGGTGTGGCTATGCGATCCGGTCGGAAAAAACCCATCTGTTCTTTGCCGGAGACACCGCTTACGGAGATATCTTCGCCGAACTGGGGCGAACTTATGGGCCGTTCGATGCCGGTCTGTTGCCCATCGGCGCCTATCACCCCGACTATTTTTTCCAGCGCGTCCACATCAATCCGGAAGAAGCCGTTCGCGTCGCTCAGGATATGGCGATCGATCATTTGATCGCCATGCATTGGGGCAACATCGTGATGACCAGGGAGCCGGTCGAAGAACCCCCCATACGTTTTGCAAAAGCCGGCCAGAAGGCGGGCATTGCAGACGACAGGCTGCATATTCTGAAAATTGGCGAGAGCTATCAGGTCAGGATAAATTCAGACTTGTGAAATCCCTGAATATATAAAAGAGCCGTTAAATCGCCATGGTCGATGCAGGCGTTGGCGTGATCGCGAACCCTGGGGGCTCCGTGCAGGGCGACGCCGAGACCGGCGGCTTCGATCATTTTGATGTCGTTGGCCCCATCACCGACGGCCAGCACGTCCGCCATCTCCAGGCCTTTTTCCCGGCAATGGCGGCTCAGGGTGGTCAGTTTGGCGGTGCGGCCAAGGATTGGCTCGACCGCGTAGCCGGTCAGCTTGTCGTTTTCGAAAATCAGCTCGTTGCCTTCGTGATCGTCAAAGCCCACTTGTTTAGCAACGCGGCGGGTAAAAAAACTGAACCCACCGGAAACCAAAATGCAGTAGGCCCCGTGACGGCGCATGGTCTGGATAAAAATCCGAGCCCCGGTTTTCAGGGAAATCCGATCTTCGAAAACCTGTTCGAGCAATTTCCGGTCCATCCCTTTGATCAGGGCCAGCCGCCGCCGCAGGGCCTGGGCGAAACTCAGATCGCCGTTGATGACGGCGGCGGTGATTTCCTTGATCCGGGGACCGATGCCCATGAATTCGCCCAGTTCATCGATGCATTCCTGATCGATGATGGTCGAATCCATATCGGAAATAACCAGTTTTTTGCGCCGCCCCCGAACCGGCATACAAACTGCATCGAAGGCGCCGCCAGCCAGCACATCGCGGGCCTGGGCGGCAATTTCCGTGGTCGTCAGGGAAGACTCGATAAACAGGTCACAAGCTTCGTTTTGGCCCAGCCAATCAACATCACCGATGATCGACAATTGCCGACAGACCCGTTCCACATGGGTCGTTTCCAGGGGTTCAGTGTCGGCATTGCCGATCAGGGTAAGCACACAAGAGGCCATGGTTCGCCTGTTTCGTTAATTTGGCTATGGTCTATACCATAATCGATTCGTTGAAAAGCGGCCTTGGTAATCTTGACCTGCTTGTTGTTCTGCCGACGGGAAAAGCGATAGTCTCCAACAGGCGCAAGGAGGCCCCTGATCATGAACCAAAGACAGACCTGTGGTGAAGCCCTGGTACGATTGCTCGAGCGTCGGGGCGTCGATACGGTGTTCGGCATTCCCGGCGTTCATACGCTGGAACTATATCGCGGCCTGGCCGCCAGTTCCCTGCGCCATATTCTGGTCCGCCACGAACAGGGGGCGGGTTTTATGGCCGATGGCTACGCCCGCGCCAGTGGCCGCGTTGGCGTCTGTTTCGTCATCACCGGTCCCGGCGTCACCAACATCGCCACGGCCATGGGCCAGGCCTATTCGGAATCCGTGCCCATGCTGGTGATCTCGACCGTGCGGGCGACCGATGATCTGAGCCAGCGCCAGGGCCTGCTGCACGAAATCACCGACCAGCTTGCGGTCACCGCCCCCTTGTGTGCCTTCGCCGCCACGGCGCTTAGCCCGGACGATGTGCCGGTCCTGATCGACCGGGCCTTCGCCGTCTTTGAAAGCGCCCGCCCGCGCCCCGTTCACATTGAAATCCCCTTGAATGTCATGGTCCTGCCGGTCGAGGGCGACTGGCAGCCCGCCGCCCCGGTGGCGCGACCCCTGGCCGATGCCGATCAACTGGCCGCCGCCGCCAAACTGTTAAGCCGGACCGAAAGACCGGTCATCATTGTCGGCGGAGGCGTCGGCGACGACGGCACCGATCTGGTTCGTCTGGCGGAAATCCTGGGCGCACCGGTGATCACCACCATCGCCGCCAAGGGCCTGATCGCCGATGATCATCCCCTCAGCCTGTCGAGCACCCTGCCGACCCCGGAAACCCAGGAACTACTGGCCCGGTCCGATGTGTTGCTCGCCGTCGGCACAGAATTGGCGGAAACCGACACCTGGGTCGACCGCTTGACCCTGCCCGAAACCCTGATCCGCATCGATATCGATGCGGAACAAATCGATACCCCCTACATGGCGACCCTGGGCATCATCGGCGACGGCGCAACCGCGTTGACGGAACTGGTCAAATTGCTGGCGGGCCACAATGCGGGCGAACCTGACGCTCCTGTAATCGAACAGGCCCCGGAAGATGATCTGCGCCGGTCTCATCGGCGCGTACTTGACGTGATGGCGGCGACCCTGCCCGACACGGCGGCGATCTTCACCGACATGACCCAAATCGCCTATAGCGGCAACCAGATATACCCCGCCTTGCGGCCCCGCACCTGGTTTCACCCGAGCGGCTTCGGCACCCTGGGCTATGCCCTGCCTGCCGCCATCGGGGCCAGTTTGGCCCGGCCATCGGACCCTGTCATCGCCCTGGTCGGCGACTACGGATTCCAGTTTACGATGCCGGAACTGATGGTCGCCGTCGAACTTGAATTGCCGGTCATCATCATCTTGTGGAACAACGATGCCCTCGGCCAAATCCGCGATGATATGGTGGACAAGGGCATTGGCGAAGTCGGTGTGAGCCAACGCAATCCAGATTTCAGACTGCTCGCCCAGGCCTACGGCGTAGCCTACCGGCAACCCCACGGCGGCGAAGAACTGGCCGGTTGTATCAAACAAGCCCTGACCACATCGGGGCCGAGCCTGATCGAAGTCCGGCACGATTATTTCAGTTAGAGCACTTCCGAGATATTATGGACCATTCTGATGGGGTAGATGGGCTTGCTCGGGTA
>CBFDVE010000192.1:0-5277 GCA_965613205.1 uncultured Rhodospirillaceae bacterium | reverse complement strand
CCTGAATTGATCGAACGCGAACTGCGTGAATACGACTTGGCCGACGCGATTGCCGTGCCCTCTCGATTTGCTGCAAAAACCTTTACTGACAAGGGAATCGCCCCCGAGAAGATGATCATTACGCCACTGGGAGTCGATACAGATCGGTTTTTGCCTGTCGAAAAGCCCACCGGGCAGGTGCCGCGAATCCT
Organism: uncultured Rhodospirillaceae bacterium; assembly: GCA_965613205.1. GTDB lineage: Bacteria > Pseudomonadota > Alphaproteobacteria > Rhodospirillales > JABHCV01 > CAZZKE01. The sequence continues at coordinate 5,086 of CBFDVE010000192.1, read as the reverse complement.
GTTTGTCGGCGCCCTCGGACAACGCAAAGCGACGCCGCTTTTGCTGCGCGCCTTTGCCCGTCTACAGGAAAAGGCAGAGTTGCATCTGGTCGGCCCCATCGAAGCAGGTTTCGAGACAGGATCGGTCGGCAACAATGTCATTATTCATGGACCGGCAGAGGCAAATGCGCTGTTTGCACACTATGCCGGTGCCGATATTTTCTGTCTGCCGTCCTTGGAAGAAGGCTTCGGCATGGTCGCCCTGGAGGCCATGGCCTGCGGCCTGCCGGTGGTCATCAGTGATACCGCCGGGGCCGCCGACGCTGTCAGCCCTGGCCAGGACGGCCTTGTTTTTGCAAGTGGCGATGAAGATGCCCTGACCTTGGCTCTCGATGAATTACTGGCCGATCTCGAAATCCGGCGCACAATGGGGGCCGCCGCCCGTGCCAAGGTGGTCGCCGACTATTCCTGGGATGCCTACGTGGAAGGCGTTATCAAGGCCTATATCAGTTTGTTGACACAAGGGGATTAACGCCATGTTTGCGACGCCTTCAATACTCAAGACCGACAGGGCCGATGGATCGTTTGTGCTGCAATCGGCGGACCCGCTCGGAGATTATCCCGCTAACATTTGCCAGCACCTGCACACCTGGGCGGATCAGGCCCCGGACCGGGTATTTCTGGCCGACCGGCTGGGTCAGGACAGAGCCTGGCGAAAGATCAGTTATGGCGCAGCCCTTGGCCGGGTCCGGGGGCTGGCCCAGGCCCTGCTTGATCTGGGTGCCTCGGCGCAAGCTCCCCTGGCGATCCTGTCGGACAACAGTATGGATAACGGCCTGCTGCAATTGGCCGCCATGTACGTAGGGGTTCCGGCCGTCCCCATTTCTCCGGCCTATTCGCTGATTTCGCAAGATCACGCCAAGCTCAAGCACATTATCGATCTGGTCAGTCCGGGACTGGTATTCGTTCAGGACGGGGCGCAGTTTGCAAGCCCGTTGCAAGCCATTCAGATATCACCCGACCGGATCATCGCCGCTTGCAACGTGCCGCATGGCGCGCACGAATTATCAACCCTGTTGGCGACATCGCCGTCATCGCGGGTCGATCAAAAATTCGCCCGGACCGGGCCCGATACAATCGCCAAAATCCTGTTCACGTCGGGCTCGACCGGGTTGCCCAAAGGGGTCATGAACAGCCAGCGGATGATCTGCGCCAACCAGCAAATGATCGCCCAGATATGGCCTTTCATTGAACAGAAGCCACCGGTCATTCTCGACTGGCTGCCCTGGAATCACACCTTTGGTGGCAATCACAACTTCAACATGATGCTCAGAAACGGCGGATCGATCTATGTGGATGATGGCAAACCGGCCCCTCATTTGATCGCCAGAACCCTGGAAAATCTGCTCGACGTATCGCCGACCTTAAGCTTCAACGTGCCTCGCGGCTATGAAATGATGTTGCCTGGACTGGAGCAATCGAGCCAGCTACGGGACGCCTTTTTCAACAACCTGGATATGGTTTTTTATGCCGCCGCCGCCCTGCCACAAAATATCTGGCAGCGGCTAGAAGCCTTGTCCATGGCCGCGCGGGGTGAACATGTGGCCATGCTGTCATCCTGGGGGGCAACGGAAACCGGGCCACTGGCCGCAGCCGTTCATTTCCACATCGACCGGGCCGGGGTGATCGGCAACCCGGTGCCGGGAACGGCAATCAAACTGGTGCCCGATGGGGACAAGCTGGAAATGCGGGTCAAGGGCCCCAGCGTCACCACCGGCTATTTATCCGACCCGGAAAAAACCAGCGCCGCTTTCGACGGCGAGGGGTTCTATAAAACCGGTGATGCCGGCCGCCTGGCCGACCCGGACGATGCAGCCAAGGGATTGGTGTTTGATGGCCGCACGGCGGAGAATTTCAAGTTGGGTTCGGGCACCTGGGTCTCGGTCGGAGCCCTGCGCCTGGCCATCATTGGCGCCGCCCCGAACGTCGTTCAGGACGCGGTTATCGCCGGTCACGACGGCAACGAAATCGGCGTCTTGATATTCCCCAATGTGGCGGGCATCAAGGCTTTGTGCCCGCAAGCCCCGGCCGATGCGCCCCTTGCAGACCTGATCACGCACGGCGCCGTCGTTAGCGCTTTGAGGCAAGGCCTGATCGCCCACAACAGGGAAAACCCTGCTGGTAACACGACAGTATCGGTGGCCATGATCGTCGCCGATCCGGCCTCTATCGACGCCAACGAAATCACCGACAAGGGCTATTTGAACCAGCGCGCCGTGCTGCAACACCGCCGGGAAAATGTCGAAGGATTGTTCAGCCGGGGGCCGGGCTGTGTGGACATAATTGCCGATCAGGACAAAATATAAATGATTAAAAACCACCTTTCCCTGCTCGTTCTTTTAGTCCCCTTGCTGGCCATGCCGACAGGCCCGGCGTCTGCCTTCGAACAAATCAACAAAAGCTTTTTCGGCGGGGTCGCGCTGGGGGGCTACGATGCGGTCAGTTATTTCACCGAGGCCAAAGCGGTCGAAGGTGACAAGGCTTTTTCGGTGCAATGGCAGGGGGCTTCATGGTTGTTTTCAAGCGATGATAATCGTCGGCGTTTCAGGGCCGATCCCAAGGCTTTTGCGCCCCAGTATGGCGGCTACTGTTCGAATCAAATGAGTCTGGCAAACCTGAGCGATATTGATCCCAAGGTGTGGCGCGTGATTGATCATAAATTGTACTTGTTCGGCCACGAAGAAGGCCGTGTGCGCTGGGCCGAAAAAACCCAACTGCGCATTTCCGAGGCCAACCGGCACTGGCAAACCTATCTGGCGCGCTAAATTTTCTTATAGGGGGATGGCGAAAAGCGTCGAGGCGACAATCAAAACAGCACCTAGAATCAAGCCAAGTGCCAGGCCTGCCTTGAACATAATTGACTGGATCATGATAAGAGCGCTCCCATCGTTGTCGCCGGATCAATCCGCTATGGATTGATCAGTTGATTGACATGGTAAGCCTGCTACCTGACAACAGCCTTAAACACCGCCAAAATCTGCTCATTTATTGTTTCTCTGCTATTTGTCACACAGGAAGATGGCGCATCCATATGAACCGGGACGAAAAACGCCGCCAGCAGAAGCTGGCCAGAAGATCGGAATCAAAGGGGTCAAAATCAAAGAAATCAAAATACTCTGACCCCATTGATACTCTGACCCCATTGATAGAATCCTTTAAGCGGCCCGAGGCGCGACCTCTTTTGCGATCTTCTGGCGCAAGTTCCGGTCTGCCACATCAAGATCGTGGCGGGCCTGCAAGTTGATCCAGAACTCTGCCGTCGTCCCGAAATACCGAGCCAGACGAAGTGCAGTGTCGGTGGTGACTGTACGCCGACCGCGCACGATGTCGTTGGCCCGCGAGCGCGGCACATGAAGAGCGTTTGCAAGTTCGTAGACGCTTAATCCCATGGGCTCCAGGAACTCATGCTTCAGGATTTCGCCCGGATGAACAGGGGGCAGCCGCCTGCCCGTCACGACTCCGGAAAAATCCACTTGGTGGCTGTCGATGTCTTCACGCTTAATCGTCATGGTATGCTCCTCAATGATAATCAACGATCCTGACATTCCAGGCATTCTCGTCACGCCAGACAAGGCAGATGCGCCACTGGTCGTTGATGCGAACGCTATGCTGCCCTTGTCGGTCGCCCTTCAAGGCTTCCAGGTGGTTGCCGGGAGGAACACGAAGATCGCCAAGAACTGCAGCGGCATCGACCGACATCAACTTGATTCTGGCTCGTTTCTGAATTTGCGTCGGCAGACCCTTGACCATGAAGCCCGCGAATATAGCCGCAGTACGCTTGTCAGCAAAACTTTTGATCATTGACTTAACGTACCGTCAAACAGTACGATAAGTCAATGATTGGTTGCGATGACAGTTTATTTTTTTAGGAATGGGGTGTGCGAGAGTTTATCGTTTTAGAAATTGAGATCGCTAAACGATATCTAATGGGATGGCTGGCTACGTATAATATTAGCAAACCGTCACCGTAATTCCGAATAGTTTTCGTCGTCGAAAGGTAGCCTGTCGGTTGTTTCCTCGCTGAATGACATGCTGCGGAACACCGACGACATTTAGCCGTGCCAACCGGGCCATGTAACCTCCCCATTTCACGTCCTTGCACGATCATCGAAGTATAGCGGAGACAGAAAGATAAATCAAAATACTCTGACCCCTTTGATACCAGTTAAGGCCAGATCGCTCAACGGCTGTTATGAATTACAGACACGCCAGCCCGCGTATGAGGCCATATGCTGGGATGATTACAGATAACACCCAGTCCCAGCCATCAAGTCTGTAAGATGGGCAAACAATTGCCATAAATATGGTTCCGCCTGGAAAATAAATTAGAGCGAAAAGAATTAAAAACCCTGATGAGGAAAGCGTTTCTTTGATTTTTTCCATTACTTTGGCCAATTTTTAATTTTAATGCCGTTTTTTTCGGCAATTCCTCTGGGGATCGCATTTAAGAATACCCCACCAACAGATGACAAATTTGACCGAGTTAAGGTTATTATTGCATAAATATCACTTCCGCCTTGAGGGTCTGCCTGAACCAACGTGTATGTAGAGAATGTTTGGCTGCCGATTTTTTCTGAACCTACTAGAAGCGAACGAGATGATTTTTTGAAAATATTTTCAACGGTAGAACCGTCAACATCTGGGCCAAACATTGTGCATACATTATCAGAAGTTTGCGTCAGAGTGCTGCGAATGCCCTCTAATTTTAAAAGCCAAACTCTCCCCTCCTTACCTTGAAGCATCATTTTGGCCTTATCTGATGCGACTGGTTTTCCCCCGATGGCCTCAATCATTTTAGGAACTGCTTTTGGTATGTTTAGCAAATTAATGCAAAAATTCTCAAATGAAGCGTAAAACTGCTCTTCTTTTGGAGAAGCATTTGCACTCGTGCTAATTAGCATACCCCCAAACCACACCAAAATCAGAAACCTCACTTTTACCCCCCAAAATCAAAACAACAAAAGATAGATTAGCAGTCGCTTTATTTCAATAAGCACCCACAATATCTACCAACATATTCACCCAATAAGTTTATAGCCTGCTGGTT
>CBFDVE010000191.1:0-5298 GCA_965613205.1 uncultured Rhodospirillaceae bacterium | reverse complement strand
TCGGCCTCGCCCAGCAATTGCGCCCGTTCCGTGTCGGCGGCGAGCACGGTTTGCAGCAGGCTCAGGCCCCCCGCCGGGGCTTCTTGCGCCACCGTGCCGATCCTGGCCCGCTTGCGGATGCTGACCGATCCATCGTCGGCTCCGACCTCGCCCAGCAACAATTTGAACAGGGTTGTCTTGCCCGTACCGTTGCGCCCGACCAGGCCCACTTTGTGGCCTTCGGGGATGGCGACAGTGGCTTTGTCGAACAATACGCGGCCACCAATTCGATAGGTCAGATCGTTAATATGTAGCATGGCCGGGGTGATAGCATGATCGGGACTTAGAGCGCCAATTTTATATTAGCAAACACTTGCCTTGACGGTCAGATGGGGCTAAAACGCCGCCTCAAACAGAATTTCATTTATTACAACAAGAATACGGAGAGACTTGGGTCATGGTTATTGAACGCACCCTGTCCATCATCAAACCCGATGCTACGGAACGTAACATCACCGGCAAGATCAACGCCAAATTTGAACAAGCGGGCCTGCGATTCGTCGCCCAGCGCCGCATTCACCTGTCGCGCGATCAGGCCGAAGCGTTCTACGCCGAACATCAGGAACGATCATTCTTCGGCGAACTGGTCGATTTCATGATTTCCGCCCCGGTCGTGGTCCAGGTTCTGGAAGGCGAAGAGGCTATTTCGAAGAACCGCGAAGTAATGGGCGCGACCAACCCGGCCAGTGCCGATGAAGGCACCATCCGCAAGGAACTGGGCCTCAACGTGCAGGAAAACTCGGTGCATGGCTCCGACAGCCCGGAAAGCGCCACGCGGGAAATCAGCTTCTTCTTCAGCGACGCCGAACTGGTGGGTTAATCGGCGAATTTTCCTTAAGCATCTGAATTTCCGAATAGCACCCGTTCATTTTTAATTCGAATATTACCTTCTGCGATCAATTTGACCGCCAGGGGATAGATCACGTGTTCCTGCTCCACAATGCGGGCGGCCAGGGCCTGGGCATCGTCGTTTTGCAGAACAGGCACGGCGGCCTGGGCGATGATCGGGCCGCTGTCCATGTCCGGACGCACGTAATGCACCGTACAGCCGGAAAACTTGACACCGGCATCGATGGCCCGTTGATGCACGTCCAGACCTTTAAAGGCGGGCAGCAGGGACGGGTGGATGTTGATCAGTTTGTCGTGCCACCGAATGACGAACCTGCCGGTCAGTAAACGCATGAATCCGGCCAGGCAAATCAGTTCGGTTCCGGCCTGTTGCAGCACTTGGCCAAGGGCCGTTTCAAATGACTCCCGGTCGGCAAACTTTGTATGATCGACGACCGTGGTCGGCAGTCCGGCCTGTTCGGCCCGATCAAGCCCCATGACGGCGGGGATATTGCTGATAACGTGGACGATTTCGGCTCGATAATCCGGCCCCTCGCAGGCCTCAATCAGGGATTGCAGGTTCGATCCACGACCGGATATGAGAACCGCAAGCTTCAGCTTTGCCATCAGGTTTCGACGTTGGTCATGGTCACGCCACCGGTCGTGCTATCCGAAATACTTCCAATTATATGAGCAGTTTCGCCAGAATTATTAAAGTGATTTATGAGAATATCAGCCCTGTCCGGGTCAATAATTACGACCATGCCGATACCACAATTGAAGGTCCGGGCCATTTCGCCCGGCGCGATGCCGCCCTGTTTGGCCAGCCAACGGAAAACACCGGGCAGTGACCAGGTCGCGGTGTCGATTTCGGCCCCCAGATGATCGGGTAAAACTCTTGGAATATTTTCCAGCAGGCCGCCGCCGGTGATGTGGGCCAGGGCCCGGACGCCGCCGCTTTCGATGGCGCCAAGACAGCTTTTGACGTAAATGCGGGTCGGCTCCAGCAGGGCTTCGGCCAGGGTTTTTCCCGGTGCGAAGGGGGCTTCGTCGCCATAGTCATCGCCGATCAAATCGATCACCTTGCGAACCAGGGAAAAGCCATTTGAATGGAGCCCGCTGGAGGCCAGCCCGAGGACAAGGTCTCCGGCCTGGACTCCGTCGCCGGTGAGAATTCGGTGCCGTTCCACGGCGCCGACGGAGAATCCGGCCAGATCGTAATCACCACTGGCATACATGCCGGGCATTTCCGCCGTTTCGCCGCCGATCAGGGCGCAATTGGCCTGGCGGCAGCCTTCGGCGATGCCCGATACGATGGCGGTACCGGCCTCTACATCGAGCTTGGAGGTGGCGAAATAATCCAGGAAAAACAGCGGTTCGGCCCCTTGCACGATCAAATCATTGACGCACATGGCGACCAGGTCGATGCCGACTGTATGGTGAAGCCCGGCTTCGATGGCGACTTTCAACTTGGTGCCGACCCCATCGGTGGCGGCGACCAGCACAGGATCGGTATATCCGGCGTCTTTCAGGTCGAACAAGGCCCCGAAACCACCGAGCGACGAGGCGACGCCACTGCGCGTGGTTGATTTGGCCAGCGGCTTAATGGCCTCGACCAGCGCCTCTCCGGCATCGATATCAACGCCCGCATCCTTGTAGTTCAGGCCGTTAATGGCTTCCTCCATCGAATATAATCGACTAGACATTATAGGCGCAGAACATACGTGAAATGGTACCGTTTGCAATGACCGATCATCGTCAATCCGTAAAACAATTGTATTCCCTGGTGTTGTTTTTGGGGGTCGTCCTGCCGTCCGGCGCCGCTATTGCCCAATCGAACGTTCAGTCGGGTGGCGTCTTTGAAGTTCGCGGAGTCCAGGTCGATGTCACCGCCGCATCGACCAGTGCGGCCCGCGACAAGGCCAGGGCCATGGCCGAGGCCAAGGCATTCCGGGCCTTGCTGGAACGCCTGACCATGACGCGGGATCATGGCCGGTTGCCGACGTTTTCGGCCAGCGACTTAAGCTCTTTTGTGCAGGATTTTGAAGTGGCCAGGGAAAAGGCCTCGGCGGTGCGTTATCTGGCGACCCTGAATTATCAGTTCAAGGCCAGAAGAATCCGCAATTTGCTGATTGACCGGCAAATACCGTTCGCCGAAACGATTTCCAAGCCGGTTTTGATTCTGCCCCTCTACCGGGCCGCCGGGGCGGTGTCGTTGTGGGACGATCCCAATCCCTGGCGGGCCGCCTGGATGGCGCAGCCGCGATTTTTTTCCCTGGTCCCGACCCTGTTGCCGGTTGGCGATCTGGCCGATATTGCCGCCATCGGGCCGCAACAGGCCCTGGCCGGTGATCAGGCGCGCTTATCGGTTATTTCGGCCCGCTACCGGACCACCAATACCTTCGTTGCGCTGGCGGTTTTGAAACTGGCTCGGGGCCGACCCGAGTTGGACGTTCGCGTCACCCGCTATGGCGGCGAACAGCCGCGACAATCGGTGGCGCGAACGTTTCAGTCCGCTGCGGGCGAAACCCTGGACCAGTTGCTGGCGCGCGCCGCCAGCGAGTTGACCCGACAGATCGAAGATAACTGGAAACGCGATAACCTGCTGCAATTCGGGGACCGGGCGGTGATCGCCGTGACCATACCGATCAAAGGGCTGGAAGACTGGCTCGCGGTGCGGCGAGCGCTGGGCGGAGTGGCGGTGGTCCGCAGTACCGACCTGGTCATTCTATCTCTCGACGAGGTGCGGATAAATCTCAATTATATCGGCTCGCCGCGCCAGCTATCCCTGGCCCTTGAACAGGCCGACCTGCAATTGCGCCGCGACGGCGACGGCTGGACTCTGGGGCTTGTCAGCGGCGGCGGTAAACCTTGATCCGGGTTATTCCCAACATCATCTCTTTTGGCCGGCTGGCCGCCGTGCCGCTGGCCGTGTGGTTGATTCTGGATGATCGAATACTGACCGCCTTCTGGCTGTTCGTCGCCGCCGGGGTCAGCGACGCGGTCGACGGGTTTATCGCCAAGCGCTTCCATGCGGTGACGCTGCTGGGATCTTTCCTCGATCCGCTGGCCGACAAGGTCTTGCTGGTCAGTGTTTATATAACGCTCGGTGTGGTCGGCTATCTGGACAACTGGCTGGTCATTCTGGTGGTGTTCCGGGATTTACTGATCGTTGGCGGGGCCCTGGTGTTTCAGACCATGACCCAGTCGCTGGTCATGCAACCTTTGTTCATCAGCAAAATAAACACCGTCGCGCAAATCCTGTTGGCCGCCCTGGTGTTGGGCGCGGTAGGATATAATCTGGACGCCGGCATGGTGCTGAGCACGATGCTCGGCGTGGTCGCCATCACCACCCTTCTGTCGGGGGTCATGTACGTGGTTAAATGGACCCGCAAGGCCAACGCCATGGAGGACAGGCAATGAGCCCGGATGATCCCGGAAGCACAAAAAACACCCTGGTCAATGCCGAAAAACAGGCGGTGTTCTGGCTTGCCGTATTGCTGGTTATGGGTGCTCTGGTTTACGCCCTGAGCGGCATGTTGGCCCCATTTATCGCCGGTCTGGCGATGGCCTATTTTTTCGATCCCGTGGCCGACAGGCTGGAAAATTCCGGCTGTTCCAGGGGCATCGCGGCGGGCATCATCATCATCACCTTTGTCGCCCTGGCCACGGCCGGAGTGATGTTGCTCTATCCCTTGCTGCAATCACAGATCATGGGCCTGCTGGCCCGCTTGCCGGACCTGATCGCGGCCCTGCGACAACTGGCGGAACCCCTGATCGAGCAACTGAGCGACAAACTGCAGGCGACCGAGCGGGTCGACCTGCAAGGGGCGGCGAAGGAATATGCCTCGGGCCTGCTGACCTGGGCGGCGGGAATGTTGAAAAGCCTGTGGAGCGGCGGCCTGGCCTTTTTCAATGTGCTGTCGCTGATCGTGATCACGCCGCTGGTGGCCTTTTATTTGTTGCGGGACTGGGATCGCATTGTCGCCCGTTTCGATGTTCTGCTGCCGCGCGCCTCGGCTGAAACCATTCGCCAGCAAATGGGCGAGGTCGATCGCACCATCGCCGCTTTTGTGCGCGGACAAGCCACCGTTTGCCTGGTTCTGGCCGTCTATTACGGCATCGCCCTGACCCTGATCGGCCTGGATTTCGGTCTGCTGGTCGGCCTCGGCACCGGCTTGCTGGCCTTCATACCCTATCTGGGTGCAGGGATCGGCATGGTTGTCGGGCTCGGCGTCGCCTTGCACCAGTTCAACGACCTGATACCGGTAGTCGTGGTCGCCGCCATCTTCCTGATCGGGCAAACGGCGGAAAGCTATATTCTGACACCCAGGCTGATCGGCGACAGTGTCGGCTTGCATCCGGTGTGGATTATTTTCGCCCTGTTGGCGGGCGGTGCCCTGTTCGGATTTACCGGCGTTTTGCTGGCGG
>CBFDVE010000190.1:0-5307 GCA_965613205.1 uncultured Rhodospirillaceae bacterium | reverse complement strand
CCGGCTTGTCCACCACATTGGTTGCGTCCAGCCGCCCGCCAAGCCCGGTTTCCAGCAAAAGATAGTCTGCCGGTTGGCGCGAGAAGGCCAAAAATGCCGCCGCCGTGGTGATTTCAAAAAAGGTAATGGGGTCGTCGCCCATGGCCGTTTCGCATTCTTCCAGCAGGGCCGAAAGTTGATCGTCGTCGATCAGTTGACCGGCCAGGCGGATACGTTCGTTGAAGCGGACCAGGTGAGGCGAGGTATAGGCATGGACCCGATAGCTCGCCGCTTCCAGCATGGCGCGCAGGAAGGCAATGGTCGATCCCTTGCCATTGGTGCCGGCGATGTGAACAACCGGCGGCAGGTTTTTGTGCGGGTTGCCGAGACGCCCGAGCAAGGCCACCACCCGGTCCAGCGACAGGTCGATGACCTTGGGATGCAGGGCCATCAGGCGCGCCAGGATGACATCGGGGTGGTTAATCAGCGGTGGCCTCCTGGCCCCGGTCGGGCACCAGGGTCGATGGGATTGCCAGCACATCGGCGGCGGGACCCTTGTTGACCAGCAGGCCGATGACCCGGATCAGGGACTCGCGCAGATCGTGACGGCGCACCACCATATCGACCATGCCGTGATCGAGCAGGTATTCCGCCCGCTGGAAGCCTTCGGGTAATTTTTCGCGAATGGTCTGTTCGATCACGCGGGCCCCGGCGAAGCCGATCACGGCTCCCGTTTCGGCAATGGCGACGTCCCCCAACATGGCGAAAGAGGCCGATACGCCACCGGTTGTCGGATCGCTGAGCACCACGATATAGGGCAACCCGGCCTCTTTGACTTCTTCCACCGCAATGGTCGTTCGCGCCATTTGCATCAACGACAAGATACCTTCCTGCATGCGCGCCCCGCCCGATGACGTGACCACAATCAACGGCGCGTCCTGGACCACGGCCAGCCTTGCCGCCGCAATCAGGCCATCACCGACGGCGACGCCCATAGAGCCGCCCATGAAGGAAAAGTCCAGCGCCGCAATCACCACATCGAGGCCGCCCAGGCGCCCATGGGCGACGGTCAGGGCGTCTTTCAGGCCGGTTTTGCCCTGGGCTTCTTTCAGCCGTTCGGAATATTTGCGCCGGTCCTTGAACTTCAGCGGGTCCGGCGCGGGCAGGTTCAGCTCTATGGCTTGATAGGCCCCTTCGTCGAACAGCATTTTCAGGCGGTCCGGCGAATTCAGCCGCATGTGGTGGCCGCACAGGGCACAGACCCGGAAATTGCTTTCCAGGTCCCGGTGAAACAGCATTTCTTCGCAATTGGGGCACTTGTGCCAAAGGTTATCGGGAATTTCCTTTTGGCCGCCGACCAATTGCTTCAGCTTCGGACGAACGAAACTTTTCAACCAGTTCATTGTAACTGCTCCTTAGTGCGGGCGTTTCTGACACCATCTGCCAGGGCTTCAACCGCCGCCAGTAATTTCGCCACCAGTCCAGGCAGGGGGGCGCCCAGGTCATCCAGATGATCGGTGATAATAGCGATCAGGGCCGAACCGACAACGGCGGCGTCGGCGACGGCGGCCACCTCGGCGGCCTGGTCCGGGGTTTTGATACCGAAACCGACGGCAATGGGCAGCCCGGTGTGCCGTCGCAAGCGCTCGCAGGCCGAGGCGATATCGGTGGCGCTGGCCGAGGCGGTGCCGGTGATGCCGGTGATCGAGACGTAATAAACAAAGCCGCTGGCGTGCTCCATGACCCTGGGCAGACGCTCATCGTGGGTCGTTGGTGCGGTCAGGTAGATGAAGTTGAGACCCGCTTTCAGGGCCGGGCGGCAGAATTCATCTTCTTCTTCCGGCGGCAGATCGACGACGATAAAGCCGTCCACACCGGCGGCCCCGGCATCGACCAAAAACTTATCAACCCCGTAGATATAGATCGGATTGTAGTATCCCATCAGGATGACCGGCGTCTCGTCGTCGTCCTGGCGGAAACTGCGAACCATATCGAGGGTTCGGATCATGGTATGACCGGCGGTGAGCGCCCGGCCCGATGATTTTTGAATGGCCACCCCGTCGGCCATGGGATCGCTGAACGGCATCCCCAGTTCGATCAGGTCGGCCCCGGCGGCGGGCAGGCCTTTGAGGATTTCCAGCGACGTATCATAGGTTGGATCGCCAGCCGTGGTGAAGGTCACCAGGCCGCCGCGCCCTTGTTCTTTCAGTTGGGCAAAACGTCTGCCGATACGTGTTTCCACAAGCTGGCCCATCATTCAACCCCGAAGGTCATGCCGGTGGCTTCGGCGACCGTGTTCAAATCTTTATCGCCGCGACCGCTCAGGTTCATGACCATAATATGATCTTTCGGCAAATCACCCGCGATCTTCATGATATGGGCGATGGCGTGGGAAGATTCCAGTGCCGGGATGATGCCTTCCAGGCGAGTGGTCAATTGAAAGGCTTCGAGGGCCTCCTGGTCGGTGATGGAAACGTAGCTGACCCGGCCGACATCGTGCAGCCAGGCGTGTTCCGGGCCGATGCCCGGATAATCCAGCCCGGCGGAGATCGAATGGGCCTCTTTGATCTGACCATCATCATCTTGCAGCAAATAGGTCTTGTTGCCATGCAGCACCCCGGCGCTGCCGGCACTCAGCGAGGCCGCGTGCTGGCCGGTCTCGATGCCCTTGCCGGCGGCTTCGACGGCGATGAAATCAATGTCGGCTTCGTCGAGAAACGGATGGAACAATCCCATGGCGTTGGAGCCGCCGCCGATACAGGCGACCAGGGTGTCGGGCAAGCGCCCCTCGGCGGCGATGATCTGATCGCGGGTTTCCTCGCCAATGACCGACTGGAAATCCCGCACCATGGCCGGGAACGGATGCGGTCCGGCGACGGTGCCGATGATGTAGAAGGTATCGGTCACATTGGTCACCCAGTCGCGCAGGGCCTCGTTGAGGGCATCTTTCAGGCTTTTCGAACCCGCCGTTACCGGCCTGACTTCGGCCCCCAGCATTTGCATACGGAACACGTTAGGCGCCTGGCGCTTGATGTCCTTGGCCCCCATGTAGACGACGCAAGGCAGATCGAACAGGGCGCAGACCGTCGCCGTCGCGACGCCGTGCTGGCCGGCCCCGGTTTCGGCGATGATGCGGGTCTTACCCATACGTCTGGCCAGCAGAATCTGGCCGATGCAGTTATTTATCTTGTGCGCCCCGGTATGGTTCAGGTCTTCCCGCTTGAAATAGATTTTCGCCCCGCCCAGACGTGCGCTCAGGCGTTCGGCGAAATACAGCGGGCTCGGCCGCCCCACGTACTGGGAAAAGTAATAGCCCATCTGGCGGGCGAATTCCGGATCGGCCTTGGCGTCTTCGTAGGCCTGTTCCAGTTGCAGGATCAGGGGCATCAGGGTTTCGGCGACGAAACGCCCGCCATAGATGCCGAAACGCCCGTTTTCCGTGGGTCCGGCCCGGTATGTGTTTGGTTGTTCCATATCGGCGACAATAAAGCACAAAGGGGTCTGGTTTCCGAGAAAAAAGCGCCATCCATCGGTGGTTTCTACAGGGACGCCGCCAACCGCAAAAATTGCCTGATTTTGCTTACGTTCTTGACCCCCGGCGCGTCCTCTACCCCCGACGATACATCGACCGCTGCGGCCCCGCTGGTTGGCACCGCCTGGGCCAGGTTTTCAGGGCTTAGACCCCCGGCCAGCAGCCACGGCACGGCCCACGATTGCCCGGCCATCAACTGCCAGTCAAAAGCCAACGCATTGCCACCGGGCCGGGTCGCCCCCTTCGGCGGGCGGGCATCGAACAGCAAGCGATCGACCACCGGTTCGTAAGCGCGGGCCGCGTCCAGGTCTTGCGGGCCGGAGATGGCCAGGGCCTTCATCACCGGCAAGCCGAAGCGGGTTTTCAAGGCGCTCACATGGTCCGGTGTCTCGCCGCCATGTAGTTGCAGCATATCCAGCCCGCCAGTGGAAACGACGGCGTCAATTTCATCATCGCTGGCGTTGACGAACAATCCGACCCGAACGATGTTTTCAGGTACCCCGACGACAAGGTCCGCCAACTGGTCCGGGTTAAGCGCCCTTGGTGAGGGCGGGAAGAACACGAACCCGACCATGGCCGCACCGCCGTCAACGGCGGCGGCGACCGCCTCGGTCGTGCTCAGGCCACAGATTTTTACGGCGATGGTCACGATTAGTGCCCGACCGCGATTTCGGCGGAGATTTTATCGGCGGCGGCGACCGGGTCATCGGCCCCGGTGATCGGTCGACCGATGACCAGGAAATCGGCCCCGTCGGCGACGGCTTTGGCCGGCGTGACGATGCGTTTTTGATCGTCGGACGATGCCCATGTGGGCCGGATACCGGGCACCACCAACTTAAAATTCCGCCCGTTTTGCCGTTTCAGGGCGGTGACTTCGCGAGCCGAACAGACGACCCCATCGAGGCCACACTGCTGGGTCAGATCGGCCAGGCGCAATACCTGATCGTGGGCCGTCCCGGCAATTCCCATGTGGTGTAGATCATCGTCATCAAGGGATGTCAGAACGGTGACGGCGATCATCAGCGGCGGCGTACAGCCGAGCGCAGCGGCGCTGTCGCGGGCGGCGTCAGCAGCGGCCCGCAGCATGGTCGCCCCGCCCCCGGCATGAACGTTCAACATGAAGGGCTTTAGCGGTGCGGCGGCACGTACGGCGCTGGCCACCGTATTGGGGATATCGTGGAATTTCAGATCGAGGAACACCGGCATCTCGCAAGCGGCAATGCGTTCGACCCCGGCGGGGCCGTTGGCGGTGAAAAACTCCTTGCCAATTTTGATGCCACCGACATGGCCTTTCAGGCGTTCGGCCAGGGCGGCGGCGGCGGCCACATCGGTGCTGTCCAGGGCAACGAAGGTATTTAAGGTATGGGCCATGGGCCTTTCTTAAACGTTGGCACGACCAAAGGCCAGCTTTGCCGCGGCCAGGTCTTCCAGCGCCGTGCCCGTCGATTTGAACAGGGTGATTTCAGACTCTGACCGGCGACCCGCACAGGCCCCGCAGCAAAGTTCAAACAGGTCGCCCTGAATATCGTCGGTCGAAATCACACCGCGACCGATAGGGTCGGTCAGATCGCCGCCTTCTTTCAGCGCCCCGTCACGGGTATCGCAAAAAACACGGGCGCGGGTGACGCAAATATCGTCGCTCTCACGCATCTCCGGGGTGAAGGCCCCGACCAGGTCCAGATGGCTGCCCGGTTGCAGCAAGTGACCTTTGATCAATGGCTGGCGGGCCAGGGTGGCGCAGGAAATGATATGGGCCTGAGACACGGCTGCATCCAGATCGCTGACCACCCGGCAGG
>CBFDVE010000189.1:0-5374 GCA_965613205.1 uncultured Rhodospirillaceae bacterium | reverse complement strand
AGTGACCAGTTTTTCAGGTGCATGTCGCCATTGCCGATCAGTGTATTGAACGTCAGACGCCGGATAAATTCGACGACGCTGATTTCGTCACTTTCAGCGGCGATCACCCTTGCGATGTTGCTGCAACTGGCCTTCTTGTATTTGTCCTCGGGATAGACGCCAAACACCTGGGCAAAATCCTCCATGTGAACGGGCGATCCGTCTGGCATTCGGTCAAAACGCCGGATCGCCAGTGCCTTTCCTTCCGAGCTAGCAATACCTTCGGGCAGATTCTCGATTGAACCGGCATCAACCAATTTTATTTCAGGAACGTCCATGCCGATCAGGCGTGCCAGGGTCAACATGGAAAATTCGTTTTCGGGAACGCCGCTAAATTGCTGAGCGGGCAATTTGACAATCCACGATCCACCAACACCATCGACAGGTATAGTCAATCCGCCAGGAGCTTCGAGGATGGCCGAGAATTTTAGCTGGATCCCGGCCAGAGAAAACCGCAATGGGGTATTGTCGCGATCACTTTCACTACTCTCCAGACCATCGTTACGACCCAGTGACCACGTCACGCCGTCGGCAGGTTTGATTGTAATGGCTCCAGGCAAATCATCGCCAAGAGCCCACAGCAAAAAATACTCCCGTTCCGGTTTCACTCCTGCGCGTTGGGCCAGATAGGTCCGCATATGCCCTTCGGGCAATAAATTTGAAAAGAACGGCATGACACGCTTTTGGGTGGGCCTGAATTCAGTAACCAATTGACCTAATGCGTCATTAAAATTCAGGCCGAGTACCGATCTGTTATCATTTTTTAGATATGCATCGTTAAACGCAAAAATCATTCGGTCCCCACCCACATGGGTAAGCGTCCCTATGGGTTCGCCATATAGCAAAATATCAAGGATAGAGACATCAGCCATTGTTTTCGTTCTCATCAAGGCTATATGCAGGGCGTACATATGTATTTGCGTGACTTATCGTCTGGTTGTGTGCCAAGGCATTTCTCAGTTTCCTGAATTGCAAGTTGGCTTGGTGAAGCGCTTCCATATTTCGGGGGTCATCTGTAAAAACCTTTATATTCCGATAGATATCTTTTATGGCATCTTTCCCGGATCCAAGGTTTTGAGAATTCTGAAGCTCTCGCACTTGACGAAGAAGTAGCTCAGTTTCCTTTTTTTGGAGTATGACTGCGGGCAAATGTTCAAGGGCAGTTTGTATGCGGGACAAATCTGTGAAAGCCCGAAATTTCGCCATAGCATCATGTTTTGAGTGATTTCCGCTGCTGCGCACAATTGACTGGACTGCTGGAATACCAGTGTGAGGCACCAGCATCAGTTCGAGATCAAGGGAACGCGCCAAGGCAACGAGACTCGAAATTCTAAGATCGACAGTGCCATTCTCAATTTTTGATATCTGACTTTGTGGTACACCCGATCTGGAACTCAACTCACGCTGGTTAAGCCCTTTTTTTTCGCGAGCAATTTTCAATCCTCTCAGGATTTGTTCTGGTAGATACTTCATTTGATATATAATTCTGCTTCAATATCCTTATTTGATATATAAATGTATATCATTTTTCGAAAAGTTTTTCAAGGTATGATATATAATAAGGTATCAAGGTAGGAAATTGATATATAATAAGACATCAATATTGATACACTTTGATTGGAAATTTGACATCCATCAAACAAATGTGCGCCGGGCCTGTTCCTGCAAGCGCTCGATGTATTGTTCCGTCGTCCAGCCCCGCTGCCGGGTCAACAATTCCCAGGTGCGGATCGATAGCATGGCCCACAACAAATCGGTCGCCGTCTCTACGGTCCAGTTGGCGGACAATTTGTTGTCGCGGTGCAGGGCTTTAATGGCCGCCTGACAGCCCAGCCGCATGGCCTGCATTCGAAGGTCCCAGGCCTGGGCCCATCGGCGTCGGTGTCGTAAACGGCCAGCAGCGCTTTGGCGATACCGTAAATTTCCGGCACATAATTGCCCCAGGCTGCAATAAAGGCGTCGAGCCGTTCAAGGCCGCTGGTGGCGGCGCGGCTGGCGGGGTCGGTGACAGCGTACAGAACCTGAACTTTTTCTGGCGCTACCTGATGTTTGACCTGTTGTTGCGCGATGCCTACGGCGATCACGTAGCCCAGGAAATGGCGATCAAAAAAAGCAACCTGGACTGGATCATCGTTCGCCCCGGCGCCTTTACCGACGGCCAGGCGACGGGCCTGTACAAGCACGGTTTTTCAGCCCGGGAAAATGACCTGACGTTCAAGATATCCCGCGCCGACGTGGCCGGTTTCATGCTGCGGCAACTGACTGACAACACCTATTTGCACCAGACTCCGGCCCTGTCATATCAGACCGGTCATGGTGCGCACATCCTCGGCGCTATGGCCGGCCTGGCGCAACGCCCTGAGGGTCAGGGCATTGTCCCGTTTGGCCAGCCGCTCGCCGGTGTCGGTTGTCAGCAGGGGGTGGTGCAGATAGTCGGGCACGTTCAACCCCAGCAGTTCCTGCAATAACCGGTGCACATCGGTGGCCGGCAGCAAATCCTCGCCCCGGGTGATCAGGCTCACCCCTTGCAGATGATCGTCCACGGTCACCGCCAGGTGGTAGCTGGTCGGAATGTCTTTGCGCGCCAGCACCACATCGCCGAAGGCCTCGGGCCTGGCAACTTGCTCGCCCCGGTCCAGGTCCCGCCAGGTCAGGGGCCTATGCAGTCGCGCCAGCGCCTTTTCATTATCCAGCCGTAAGGCAAAGGGCTCACCCGCCGCCTGACGGTCTTGCGCCTGATGCCGGTCCAGGCGACGACAGATGCCCGGATAATGGATACCTTCCGGGCCGTGATGGGGGGCATTGTTGGCGCTTTCGATTTCGCCGCGAATGTCCTTGCGGGTGCAGAAACAAGGGTAGAGCAAGCCCATGTCCTGCAATTGGCCGAGCGCATCGGCGTAATCATCCACATGGTCGGATTGCCGCCGCACCGGCTGTTGCCATGTCAGGCCGAGCCAGGCCAGGTCCTGATAAATGGCGGCCTCGAATTCGGCTTTGCAGCGGTCGCTGTCGATGTCCTCCAGACGCAGGATGAACTGACCCCCGGCCTGCCGCGCCCGATTTTCAGAAAACAAGGCGGAATAGGCATGGCCCAGGTGCAAATGGCCGGTCGGCGAGGGTGCGAAGCGGGTCACAACAGTGTCACACATATTAGTTAATCTAGAGCCTGACAAAGAATTGGCAAGCGCCACAACATGTTGTAATCTCGGTTTTACAGATAGGGAGATTTGATTGTGACTGTGGCGCTCGAGAGATTTCCGGCCCTGGTCCTTAACGCCGATTTCAGGCCGTTGAGTTACTTCCCGCTGTCCCTGTGGTCGTGGCAGAATACCATCAAGGCGGTGTTCATGGACCGGGTCAATGTGGTTTCGGAATACGATCAGGAAGTTCACTCGCCGAGCTTCGAGATGGCCCTGCCCAGCGTCATTTCCCTGAAGGATTACGTCACCTTGTCGCGGCATCCGGCGTTCACCCGGTTTAACGTGTTCCTGCGCGATCATTTCTCCTGTCAGTATTGTGGCGATGGCTATCCCACGGAAGATCTGACATTCGACCATGTGACGCCGCGTTCGCGTGGCGGACGGACGCTGTGGACCAATGTGGTGACGGCTTGCAGTCCGTGCAATCTGGCCAAAGGTAACCGTCTGCCGAAAGACGCCGGGATGTTTCCCCTGCGCCATCCGGACCGGCCAACGGCCTACGAATTGCAGGAAAACGGCCGCGCTTTCCCGCCCGGTCACCTGCACGAAAGCTGGCGCGATTTCCTCTATTGGGATAGCGAGCTGGATACCTCGTAAGAAGCCGCGATTTTCTCTTGTATTTTCGCCCGTTGTCCGTATATTGCCGCCCTTATTCCCAACAATGAGAGTCAGCAAAGACTCCGCCCCTTTATGGATCAATCAAAGCAACATGATCCATGGTGATCGGCTATTGGGACAATAACAAACCGGATAACGAGTGAGAGTGAATTATGACAAGACGGATAAAGTCCAAGTACAAGATCGACCGGCGCCTCGGCGTCAATTTGTGGGGACGCCCGAAAAGCCCCTACAACACGCGGGAAACCCGCCCCGGCCAGCATGGCCAGCGTCGCCGCAAAGAAACCGATTTCGGCACCCAGTTGATGGCCAAACAGAAGCTCAAGGGCTACTACGGCAACATCACCGAAAAGAAATTCCGCCGTTATTATGACGAAGCCGTGCGGCGCCGGGGCGATACCTCGGAAAACCTGATTGGTATTCTCGAACGCCGCCTGGACGCCGTCGTCTATCGCATGAAATTCGTGCCCACCGTGTTCGCCTCGCGCCAGTTCGTCAACCACGGCCATGTTCGAGTCAACGGCAAGAAGGTCAATATCGGCTCCTATCTGGTCAAGGACGGCGACGTTATCGAATGCAAGGATAAATCCCGCGACATCCCGATGGTGCTGGAAGCCGTTTCAAGTCAGGAACGGGACATCCCCGATTATCTTGATGTCGACCTGAAAAAGATGAAAGGCACGTTTGTCCGCCAGCCCCTGCTGACCGATGTGCCTTATCCGGTTCAGATGGAACCGAATCTGGTGATCGAATTTTATTCGCGCTAATCCAGGCTAAATTCAAAGATACGGAAAAGGCGGCCCTTTCGGGGGTCGCCTTTTTTGTTGGCGAAAATGCACTCTGGTCTCAGGCGGCGCGGTGCCACCGTTCGGCGATCAGGGCCCTGCGGACGTTGGCGATAAGATCAAACAGATCAAATCTGGTGACACCATCCCGTTGCATGAGCAGTTGCAGGGTTGGATCCTCAAGCAGGTCCTGAAGACGTGGTTCGCCGTTAACGCTGAAGTCTGTCGATGGCGATGGTATCGGAGTCATAGCTGTATCCTCCCGGAAATTGGCCGCGTTCGAGGGGTCAAACTATGGGTCAATCATGACAAAATAATGATGCCACGATGATATTTTCGAGGCAGTTTTAAATCCAGCGGCGAACCCTGGCTTTGTAATCGGTGTATTCGGAGCCGAATTTGGCTTCCAGGTAGCGTTCTTCCCGGGCGATCACATAGGACTGGATTATCATCACACTCAGCGCCAGGGTGACCAGGGCCCCCAGGCTGTCCCCGGCGATGGCCAGGCCGGTCTGGAAAGCGGCCATGCCCAGATAAATGGGATTGCGGGTGTAGCCGTAAACGCCGGATGAAATGATCGCCGTCGTCGGCTTCCAGGGCTCCACGTTGGAGCCGATCTTGCGGTGGCCAAGCGCGCTGTAGATGGTTAGGGCCAACCCCGCCACGGCGATGGCACCGCCCAGCAAGGTGTATTCCAAAGACGCCAGTTGCAGCGAAAACCAGGATGAGTCG
>CBFDVE010000188.1:0-5389 GCA_965613205.1 uncultured Rhodospirillaceae bacterium | reverse complement strand
GGTCAGTTCCGGCGGCTTGCAGCATCTGCGCGGAGTCCTGCAATTGCTGGCGTTCGCGGGCGATCCGGGACTGGGCGGCGATGGTCTCGTGGTAATCACGGATTACCTGGGCGATTTCCGCCAGATAGCGCTGCCGATCCGGCGGCACGATGGCGTCACCCGGTTGGCAAACCTTGCTCGCCAGGGGGGCCAGTGTACTGGTCAATTTTTTACATGAGAATAATTCGGTAATTCCTTGATATAGGGCGGTAATTCCGGGATCGTTAAATCTGGAAGCGATGGTTCCGTAGACCGGCATATCGCCCACCGGGGCGTCGAATTCCCGGCGATTGCGCTGTACCTGCTTGCGCACATCGCGGATCGCATCGGCGCCGCCCTTGCGGTCCAGCTTGTTGATGGCGATCAGGTCGGCGAAATCCAGCATATCGATTTTTTCAAGCTGGCTGGCGGCGCCGAATTCCGGCGTCATGACGTAGAGCGACACGTCGCTCAGCGGCACAATCCCCGTATCGCCCTGGCCGATGCCCGGCGTTTCGATGATGATCAAATCGAACCCGGCCGCCTTGCAGGCATCGATCATGGGCGCAATGTGGCCCGGTACTTCGCTGCCGGCGTTTCGGGTGGCGACGGACCGCATGAACACATTGCCAATGCCCAGCGCGTTCATGCGAATACGGTCGCCGAGCAAAGCCCCGCCAGTCTTGCGCCGGGTCGGGTCGATGGCGATAACGGCGATCGATGGGCCATGCGAATACAGATGGAAGCGACGGATAACTTCGTCGGTCAGGGATGATTTTCCGGCCCCGCCGGTGCCGGTGATGCCCAAAACCGGCGTTTCCCTGTTGGCCGCCGCCCGCCTGGAAATTTCGGTGGCCACGGACCTGGGCAAGGTGCCGACTTCGATTTGACTGAGCAACCGGGCCAGCAGGGGATGATTGGTCGCATCAAGACCGTCCAGAGACTTAGCCCCTTGCCGAACCGGGGCGGCCTGAACCTGGCCCAGCATATCGTCGATCAGACCCTGCAAACCCATTTTACGCCCGTCTTCCGGGGAATACAGGCGGCGGACGCCGTAGTCATGCAAGTCCTGCATTTCTTCCGCGGTAATGACGCCGCCACCGCCGCCAAAGACCAGTATTTCGGCCCGGTCGGCCTGCTTTAAAAGATCGATCATGTACTTGAAATATTCGACATGGCCGCCCTGGTAGGAACTGATGGCGATGGCGTCGGCGTCTTCTTCGATGGCGGCGCGGACCACTTCATCGACAGACCGGTTATGGCCCAGATGAATAACCTCGGCCCCGGCAGATTGCAAAATCCGGCGCATGATATTGATCGCCGCATCATGGCCATCGAACAGGGAAGCCGCCGTGACAAATCGCGGCGGCGCGGAGTTGTCTGCTATTTTGCCTGTGGTTTTGGTGCTTGTTCCATCATCAGGCACGGTGTTGATCCTTGCTGTGGAAGAAGTTGACGTTTACGTTAACGTAAAGTAAAAATCCTTGGCCGTAAAGACAGTTTCAATGCTATTTTCCGAGACCTTTCAACAGACGGAAGCTATTTATCGTGACATCTGGTGCTCACTACGGTCTCGGCAGCTACCCTTCGACCCGCCTGCGGCGCAACCGGGGGGATGATTCCAGCCGCCGCATGGTGGCCGAGAACAAACTGTCTGCCGATGATTTGATCTGGCCGGTGTTCATCATAGATGGCGCGAACGAACGCCAGCCGGTTGCTTCCATGCCCGGTGTGGACAGGCTTTCCGTCGATCTGATCCCGGCGGCGGCGGCGCAGGCGAAAAGCCTGGGCATTCCCGCTATGGCCTTGTTTCCCAACACCGATGTGGCCCTGAAAACAGCGGACGCCAAAGAAGCCCTGAACCCGGACAATCTGGTCTGCCGGGCGACCCAGGCCCTGAAAGACGCTCATCCCGATATGGCCGTGGTCTGCGATGTGGCGCTCGACCCCTACAACAGCGACGGCCACGATGGCATCGTTGAAGACGGTATAATCCTCAACGATCAGACCGTCGAAATCCTCTGCCAACAGGCTCTTGTTCAGGCCGCCGCCGGCTGCGATATCATCGCCCCGTCCGACATGATGGATGGCCGCATCGCCGCCATCCGCAAGGCCCTCGACGGAGACGGTTTTGAGTCTGTAAAAATCATGTCATACGCGGCCAAATACGCCTCCGCCTTTTACGGCCCGTTTCGCGACGCCGTCGGTGCCAACAGCGCCCTCAAGGGGGACAAGAAAACCTACCAGATGGACCCGGCCAATTCAGACGAGGCCCTGCGCGAAACCGCCATGGATATCGCCGAAGGGGCCGACATGGTCATGGTCAAGCCGGGTATGCCCTATCTGGATATCATCCGCCGGGTCAAGGACAGCTTCGGGATGCCGACGTTTGCCTATCAGGTCAGCGGCGAATACGCCATGCTGAAGGCGGCGGCCAACAACGGCTGGCTGGACAACGATAAAGTCGTGCTGGAAAGCCTGATCGCCTTTAAACGGGCCGGGGCCGATGGGGTATTGACCTATCTGGCGGTCGAAGCGGCAAAGCTGCTGGATCGATAATCAGTTCTTGGCGGGATTGTCTTCGCCACCAATATTAAGCAAACGTTCCACGTCAAGGACCACCATGATCTTGCCTTCCAGGCGGAACACGCCGGAAGAGAAATCACGCCACAGGGCATCAAGGGTGCTCGGCGTACTTTCGTACAGGTCTTTTTCCAGGCCGATGACATCGCCGACCCGGTCCACCAGCAGGGTATAAAGATCGTGTTCGTGTTCGATGGTGACCCCCATCTTGCCATTAACCGTTTCACTTTCTTCCAGGCCCAGGCGAACCCGCACATCGAGCACGGTAACGATGCGACCGCGCAAATTAATGGCACCGGCGACTTCCGGCGGGGCCAGGGGAATCGGCGCAATCCGGTCCGGTGTCAGGATATCCTGGACTTTAAGAACGGGAATACCGAACAACTGATCCTTGACGTAGAAAGTGACAAAATTTTCCAGATTATCGCCATGGATGGCATCAAGATCATGACCACTTGTCGTTGCGACAGCCTGTTCCATTTTTGTCTTTCTCCGATTTCAGTCTTTCGAGAAAACACCTGATCCGATCTATACAAGGGATCACCGCTTTGCTAACAGATGAATATATAGTGGCATTGCTTTCAACCCCAAGAGATTTCTCTTTTTATTCAAGACCCTGAGGAAAGATACCCATGCCCCAGACCGGCCCGTTAGCTGGCATTACCATCGTTGATCTGACCCGTGTTCTGGCCGGTCCCTATTGCACCATGGTGCTGGCCGACTTAGGCGCCAGGGTCATTAAAGTGGAATCACCGCACGGCGGCGACGATGCCCGCCACTTCGGGCCTTTTGTCAAAACACCTGATGGCGGCCAGAAATCGGCCTATTTCATGTCTCTCAACCGGGGCAAGGAAAGCATCGCGCTCGATTTGAAAGATCATGGCGACAAGCAAATCCTCGAAAGTCTGCTGGCCAGCGCCGATATCGTCATCGAGAACTATCGGCCCGGCACCATGGAAAAGCTGGGATTCGGCTGGGATAGGCTGCACCGGGAATTCCCCCGCCTTATTTATGCCGCCGCTTCGGGTTTTGGCCATTCCGGACCCTATTCGAAGCGACCGGCCTATGATCTGGTGGTCCAGGGCATGGGCGGGGTGATCAGCCTGACCGGTCACCCCGGTGGCGACCCGACCCGTGTCGGCACTTCAATTGGCGACATCACCGCCGGGCTGTTCACATCCATTGGTATTAACGCCGCCCTGTATCACCGGCAAAGCAGCGGCCAAGGCATGAAGATCGATGTCGCCATGCTCGATTGCCAGGTCGCCATCCTGGAAAACGCCATCGCCCGCTATGCCGCGACCGGCGATATCCCCGGCCCAATCGGTGCCCGGCATCCCTCGATCACCCCGTTCGATGCCTTCAAGGCGGCCGACGGCGACTTCATTATCGCGGCGGGCAACGATGGACTGTTCGCCCGTTTATGCGACGCCATTGACCGACCGGAACTGGCCGCAGACCCTTTGTTTACCACCAACAACGGGCGCTGCGCCAATCAGCAGACCCTCAAGGATCGACTGCAACGGACCCTGACCGGTAACACGGTCAATCATTGGCTTGCCGTGCTGGAGGCCGCCGGGGTGCCATGCGGGCCGATCAACGATGTCAGCCAGATACTGACCGACCCCCAGGTTCTGGCCCGCAACATGGTGGTCAGCGCCGAAGACGCCAGGGCCGGATCTTTAAAAATGGCCGGCAACCCGATCAAAATGTCAACCTTCGACGACCCTGAAGCCCGCGATCCGGCCCCGGAACTCGATGGTGATCGCGCAAAAATACTTTCTGGATTATGATCGCTGCCAATCAAAAGAGGACCGACACATGACCGTCACGTTCGAAGATATCGAAGCCGCCGCCCGGCTGATCGAAGGTCATGTTCTGCGCACGCCGTCTTTCCGTTCCGAAGTCCTGTCCCGATTGCTCGGGTTTGATGTTTACCTGAAGCTTGAAAACCTGCAACACACGTCATCTTTCAAGCCCCGTGGCGCCCTGGTCAAGTTGCTCAGCCTGGATCAGGCAACCCGTAAAGCCGGGGTGGTCGCGGCCTCGGCCGGCAATCACGCGCAAGGGGTGGCCTTTCACGCCCAGAAACTAGGCATCCCGGCGACCATCTATATGCCGGTCGGGACCCCGTTTACCAAAGTTCGCCGCACCGAGCAACTGGGCGCCCAGGTGGTGCTGTCCGGGGCCGGGCTTAGCGAGGCGCGAGACGCCGCGATGGACTTCACCGAGGCCAATGGCAAGCTGTTCATCCACCCTTATGACGATGCAAAAATCGTCGCCGGTCAGGGCACGGTCGGGTTGGAAATGCTGACCGATCACCCGCAACTCGATACCCTGCTTATTCCCATCGGCGGCGGCGGTCTGATCGCCGGGTGCGCCATCGCCGCCAAGGCCCTGAAACCCGATATTCAAATTATCGGGGTCGAGGCAGCGGCCTATCCGTCGATGAAGAATGCTATCGACGGACGGCCCGACACCTGCGGCGGTCAGACCGTGGCCGAAGGCATCGCCGTCAAAGTCCCCGGCGATTTGACCCGCCCGATCATCGAAGACCTGGTCACCGAATACGTGCTGGTCAGCGAGACATCTTTGGAAAAAAGCATTCAGACATACCTGGAAGCGCCGCGCCTGGTGGTCGAAGGAGCCGGGGCGGCGACCCTGGCGGCGCTGATCGATGATCCGGCCAGGTACATGGGCCGGAAAGTCGGCATCATCGTTTCAGGCGGCAATATCGATTCACGCCTTCTGTCGTCCATATTGTTGCGCGGCCTGGTTCACGACGGTC
>CBFDVE010000187.1:0-5393 GCA_965613205.1 uncultured Rhodospirillaceae bacterium | reverse complement strand
ATCTGGAAGTGGGCCAGCCGTCCACCGCCGCGCCCGCCAAGGTGATCGCGGCGGCGCGGGCAGCGTTGACGGGCGACGTCATCGGCTACACGGACGCCTACGGCTTGATGGCGCTGCGTGAGCGCATTTCCGATCACTACGCCGCCGAATACGGGGTTAGCGCCGATCCCCGGCGCATTGCCGTTACCACCGGCTCATCGGGCGCTTTCATTCTTTCCTTCCTGGCGGCCTTCGAGGCCGGCGACCGGGTCGTCTGCGCGACGCCGGGCTATCCCGCCTACCGCAACATACTTCAGGCTTTGGGCGTCGAGGTAGTGATCGTGGAGAGCGGCCCGGAAACCAACTACCAGCCCACACCGGCGCTTCTCGACGCCGTGGAGGGCTCTCTCGACGGGCTGATTGTCGCCAGCCCCTCCAACCCCACCGGCGCCATGATAGGCGGGGAAGGCCTTAAGGCCCTGGCGGATTACTGCCGGAAACGGGGGATGCGGCTGATCTCGGACGAGATTTACCACGGCATCACCTACGCTGCGCCCGCCGAAACGGCGCTCAGCTATGATGAAACCTGCATCGTCGTCAACAGCTTTTCCAAGTACTTTTCCATGACCGGCTGGCGTTTGGGCTGGATGGTGGTGCCGGAAGATTTGCTGCGCTCCGTCGAATGCCTGGCCCAGAACCTCTTTATATCGCCGCCGACGCTGTCCCAGCTCGCCTGTGTGGCGGCCTTCGATAGCCGCGACGAGCTGGACGCCAACGTGGCGCGCTACGCCGAAAACCGGAAACTCCTTTTGCGGGAACTGCCCAAGGCCGGGTTTGACAAACTGGCCGCCGCCGACGGCGCTTTTTACATCTATGCCGACGTCACCCGGATGACCAACGACAGCCGGGCATTATGCGGCCAAATCCTTGACCAAACCGGCGTCGCCATTACGCCGGGAGTCGATTTCGATCCCCGCCGCGGCAACCGTTTCGTGCGTTTTTCCTTTTCCGGTTCCAGCGAAGACATGGCCTTGGCCGCCGAACGGTTGATTGCCTGGCGGATGTCGTACAATAACCCCAAGGATCATTAATAATGGCCTATAGAGGCGATCCGCCATCGCGCCTGTCATCGGACACGGCAAGACCGACGGGGTCGGACGGCGTTGATGGACCGAATTGGCTGGGGCGGCAGGATTCGAACCTGCGGTACACGGGATCAAAACCCGGTGCCTTACCACTTGGCTACGCCCCAATAAGTCCTGTGCTGCCGCCGGTTATTTCCGGCGCCATCGCGCCAGATGCCGCAAAGCTCAACAGGCCGCCTCTTATATGAGAAGGACCGGGCTACGACAACTCTCCGATTGCACGACGTTTCGCAACCGGAGCTTGGCATGCTATGGCTGAAAAATCAGCCTACCCGGGCGACAATGTTGGGACAGACGATGCAGTTTTTCGACGGTATGGACCGCAAGCTGTTTGTCGGTGCATTTTTGTTCGCTTGGTATGTTGCCTACAAATCGATGGGCTTGCTTTAGCATGGCGTACAACGCCGCTTGCGGGTCTCGCGGAGCGAAGCTATAAGTCGCAGGCTCGCGGGCCGGGGAAATGGCGGAGTGTGGCGCAGCCTGGTAGCGCACCTCGTTCGGGACGAGGGGGTCGCAGGTTCAAATCCTGCCACTCCGACCAATTTTTTCAAGTGGTGTGGTTACCGGTGTAGTAACAGCCGCTTTTTTGACGGTCGGATTCACCTACGCCGCCGAGGAAGCGGTGATCGCCATGTCCCGGTCGGCCCAAACAACATTTTGTTGAGTAAAGACAACAATTTAGGCATGATATAGCAGATCCCTGCACAATCGGGCGATGGTCGCTCATAGGGGGTTGGGGCCACTATGAACGAATTATTCAGGCGTATGATCGCCAAACCGGGGGTCACACTGGAGTTGCTTGTCGCCTCGCTGGTCGCCAATGTACTGGCGCTGGCGCTGCCCCTGTTCGTTATTCAGGTTCTCAACCGCTACGTCGCCCACGGGGTCGAAGAAACCCTGGCCACCCTGAGCGCCGGCGCGGTCATCGCCGTGGTGCTGGAATTCGGTATTCGCCGGGAACGCTTCAGGCTGGCCCGTGTCGTTTCCATTGATGCCGACACCAAAGTCGCGGAAACGGCCTTCGCCATGCTGACATCGGCCAGGGCTTCGGTGCTGGAACGGATTTCGCCGGCCCGCAAGGCCGAGATCATGAGCGGTATCGACAATGTTCGTTCGGCCTACAGTTCGACCAATATATGCACCGTGCTGGATGTGCCGTTTGCCCTGTTATTTATCGGCGTGTTGTACCTGCTCAGCCCGGCCTTGTCCCTGGTGGTCACGACTTTCGTCGTTATTGCGTTTCTATCTGGTATATTAACCCAGTATTCCCTGCGCAAACCGACCCGCGAAATGATTGACGAAACCCGGGCCGGCAATGCCTATGTGGGGGCCGCCATTCAGGAAGCGGAGACCGTGCGCGCCTTTAACGCCGCCGATGCCATGCGCACGGCGTGGATTGCCCAGATCGAAAAATCGACCGGTCAGTTCCGCAATATTATCACCCGCCAGGGAAGCCTGGGCCTGACGACCCAAAGCATCACCGGGTTCATGAGCATCGCCGTGGTTTCCGTCGGCGCCATTCTTGTCGTTTTGGGCGACTTGAACGTGGGCGCGCTGATTGGCGCCAATATCCTGTCCTCGCGATCCTTACAGCCGATCTCCAGGTTTGCCCAATTGGGCGAAGCCTTCGTCAAGGCCCGATATTCGGAATCCCTGCTGGCTGAATTTTCCAGAATGCCGGCCGAGCAGACGCAAGGGTCGGTCAAGAAAAATTATACCGGCAGGCTCGAATTTCGCGATCTGGCGTTCGCCCATCCCGGTTCCAGCGGGCCCTTGTTTGAATCGCTGTCACTGGATATTCCACCGGGCAGCCTGGTTATCATCAACGGCGATAACGGCAGCGGCAAATCGACCCTGGCCCGATTGCTGGTTGGCCTGATCGAACCCACCCGAGGGCAAATTCTGGTCGACGGCATCGATCTCCGCCAGATCAATCCTCAATGGTGGCGCCAGCAGGTGATCTTTCTGCCCCAGGAACCGGGCTTTTTCAATTCCACCATCGAGGCCAACCTGAAAACCCTGAACCCCAACATGGACGCCACCGGACTTTCAAAAGTGGTCAACGCGACGGGCTTGCGCAGCTATCTGGACGAAAGTCAGCAGGGCCTGGCCGCGCCGGTCACCGAATACGGTCGCCATCTGTCGGTCGGCATTCGCCGCCGCCTGGCCCTGGCCCGTGCCCTGACCAGCAATGGCAAGTTAGCGATCATGGATGAACCGACCGAAGGCCTGGACCGAAAGGGTTTCGCCGCCGTTATCAACATACTGGAGTCCCTAAAAGAACACGGCTGCACGATCATCGCCTCGAGCGATAACCCGGCCATTGTCAACAAAGCCGATTTCATTATTGACTTAAATAGCAAACCCAAACCGGCGGTTCGCCGGGTGGCCAGGAAAGCGACCCCGATTAAGGTCGAAAACGCATGACAAGTTCGCCGCCGCCCCACAAGCAGAGCAGGCCGCTGCTGAAACTGTATCTGCTGATCGGCATCGCCTTTTTTATCTGGGCCTGGTATGGCCAACTGGGCGTGGTCAGCATGGCCACCGGTGAAGTGGTGCCGGCCAGTCAGGTTAAAATCGTGCAGCATCTTGAAGGTGGCATCGTGCGGGAAATACTGGTTTCCGAGGGCCAACAGGTAACCGCCGGGCAAGCTCTGGTGGCCCTTGATTCAACCGCCAGCGGGGCCGATGTGATCGAGCTCAAGGCCCGTATAACCTCGCGCCGTATTGAACTGATTCGCCTTAATGCGGAAGCAAGCATTGCCGCGTCACCGAAATTCCCGGCCGAACTGGCGCGGGAAAATTCCGGCCTGATTGCCCAGGCCCGGCAACTCTTTGACAGTCGCATCGAAAACCATAAAAACGAAATCGCCACGCAAAGCGCGATTATCGCCCAAAGAAGCCAGGACATTGCAGAAGCCAAAGGCCGGGAGAAAAATCACCTGAAAAGCCTGGGTCTGCTCAATGAACAAATCGAGATCAGCACGGTGTTGCTCAGGAAAGACCTGACCAACCGCTATAACCACCTGGACTTGCTGAAAGAACAGAGCCAATTGGAAGGCAACGTGGCGGAAGACCAGGCCGCTTTGCAGCGGGCGTCATCGGCGAAACAGGAAGCGGAATCCCGCCTTAAATCCATCAACAGCACCTATATTTCCGATATCCGCAAACAAATCGACGGGGCCCGGCGCGAACTGGACGAATTGCTGCCGCGCCTGGGAAAATTTGAAGACAGCTTAAAGCGCACGGTGGTTAATTCGCCCATCAACGGGGTCATCAAAATCCTTTACGTGGCGACCATCGGCGGTGTCGTCGCGCCGGGCGGTGCGGTCGCCGAAATTGTGCCCGTCGGTGATCGCCTTGTCATCGATGCCAAACTGGCCCCCCAGGACATTGGTTTTGTCCACTCCGGCCAGACGGCCAAAATCGCCCTGGCCTCGTCCGATGCGGCCCGGTTCGATAGTATCTCCGGCATCGTTGAAAGCGTCAGCCCCGACACCATCATATCGCCCGAAGGAGTGCCATACTACCGGGTCCGGATCAACACCGAACGGGATTATTTCGCCCGCGACCAGTTGCGCTACGACCTGTTCCCCGGAATGCAGGTGATCGCCTACATCGAAACCGGCAAGCGGACTTTGCTGGAATACCTGATCGAACCGCTGGTCGGGGCCAGGGATATCGCTTTACGGGAAAGATGACCGGTTTTTAATTGACCGTCGTTTCTTTGTAAAAGTCGCCGAGCGCCTGTTTCAGCGGGTCCAGGTGTTTATCGAACAGCCGCCAGCGTTCCACCGATGTGGTATACAGCGGCTGGCGCACCTGCCAGGTGCTGGCGGTTTTGACGGTGCGCTTGGTTTTGTGGGATTGCATACAGGCCTGTTCCCAATCAACGCCGACGAAGTCGATAATGCGTTTGCACATGCCTTCGTGATCGGCGACCATTTCTTCATATTGAACATCCATGATCGGCAGCGGCAGAACCTTGTGCCAGTGGGCCATGATCGCCTCATAGCCCTGATAATAGTGGCCGAGCGATGTAAGATTGTTGGCAAAAGGCATGGGCGCGGCAAAATGCTGGAAATAATTGGACAGGCAGGAATCCATCGGCTGGCGACGGCAATGAATGACCCGGGCGTTCGGCATCAACAGGGCGATAAAGCCCAGATGCATGAAATTACCGGGCATTTTGTCGGTAATGTAGGGGCTGTTGGTGGAAAGCCTTTTTATATAGGACACATAGGATTCACCCAACCGGCAGGCGGCCAC
>CBFDVE010000186.1:0-5411 GCA_965613205.1 uncultured Rhodospirillaceae bacterium | reverse complement strand
ACCGGAACCAAAGACGGCATCACCGCGTTGCAGATGGATATCAAAGTCAAAAATCTCAGCTTTGACGTCATGGAAAAAGCATTGGCACAAGCCAAAGATGGCCGTCTGCACATTTTGGGCGAAATGAAAAAAGCCATCGAGAAACCACGCGAAGAACTATCAAAATTCGCACCGCGCATGATCTCTATTAAAATCAATCCTGAAAAAATCGGTTTGGTCATCGGACCCGGCGGCAAAATGATTCGCGCCATCCAAGAACGCACCCAAACAACGATCGAAATCGAAGACGACGGCACCGTTAAAGTCGCCGCCGTTGACGAAAGTGCGGCTGAAGCCGCCATCAAGTGGATCAAGGATTTGACCTCGGAACCGGAAGTCGGCGTGATCTACACCGGCAAAGTGGTCAAGACCGTCGATTTCGGCGCCTTCGTCAACTTCATGGGGGCCAAGGACGGCCTGGTGCACATCAGCGAACTGGCCCCGCAACGGGTCGGCAAGACCACCGATATCGTCAACGAAGGCGATATGGTCAAAGTCAAGCTGATCGGCATCGACGATAGGGGCAAGATCAAGTTGTCCATGAAGGTCGTCGATCAGGAAAGCGGCGAAGAAATCACCGGCTGATTTGCCTCGGTTTGATAACGAAAATAAAAGGGGCGGGCGGAATGAACCGCTCGCCCCTTTTGATCTTTTATCGTCCGGCCTATTTGGATAGACTGGGCTTCGGCCAACTCCTTACCCCGTAGGATGCCTTTTTGAAGACCTTGCAGCCCATCCTGATGTCCGGACGCGAAGTCCTGCCCATTGTCGAAGGTGGCAAAGGTGTCGCCGTTTCAAACGGCTCAAGTGCCGGGGCTTTTGCCGCAGCGGGCTGTGTCGGCACGGTTTCAGGGGTCAATGCGGACGCCTACGACGCCGATGGTCAGGTCATCCGCCAGATTTATCATGGCAAAACCCGGCGCGACCGCTGGCACGAATTGATCGATTACGCCATTAAAGGCGGCATCGCCCAGGCCCGGGTCGCCCACGAAAAAGCAAACGGCGAAGGCCGCATCCACGTCAACGTGCTGTGGGAAGCCGGTGGCACCCCGCAGGTCCTGAAAGGTATCCTCGAAGGGGCCAGGGGACTGGTGCACGGCATCACCTGTGGCGCCGGAATGCCTTACAAGGTGGCCGAAATCGTCTCCGGTTTCGGGGTCTATTACCACCCGATCATTTCATCGGCCCGGGCCTTCCGGGCGCTGTGGAAGCGGGCCTATCACAAGTATGGCGAATTCCTTGGCAGCGTGGTTTATGAAGACCCCTGGCTGGCCGGTGGCCACAATGGCCTGAGCAACGTGGAAGACCCGCTGGTGCCGCAAGACCCCTATCCCCGGATCGTCGATTTGCGCAAACAAATGCGCGAATTTGGCCTGGGTAATGTGCCCATCATCATGGCTGGCGGCGTCTGGTATTTGCGCGACTGGGAACACTGGCTTGATAATTCCGAAGTCGGCCCCATCGCCTTCCAGTTCGGCACCCGCCCCCTGCTAACCCAGGAAAGCCCGGTATCGACGGCCTGGCAGCAACGGCTGATGAATTTGCAGGACGGCGATATTTTTCTCAACCGGTTCAGCCCGACCGGTTTTTATTCGTCCGCCGTGCGCAATAATTTGCTCAACCAACTGGAACAGCGCTCGCTGCGTCAGGTCGCCTACGAGGCCAGGGCCACCGACCAGCGCCCCGCAGCCTTGCCGCTTGGCCCCCGCGGCCGCCCCGTCTATCTGACGGCCGGGGACAAGGCGAAAGCCGAGGCCTGGCTGGCCCAGGGCTTTACCACGGGCATGAAAACCCCCGACAACACGGTGATGTTCGAAACCCCGGAAAAGGCCGAAGGGATTGTGGTTGATCAGCAGAACTGCATGGGCTGCCTGTCCCAGTGCCGGTTCAGCAACTGGGCCGAAAACGACGAAGGCACGACGGGCAAGCGGGCCGACCCCCGTTCGTTCTGCATTCAGAAATCCCTGCAAGATATTGCCCATGGCGGCAGCCTGGAAGATAACCTGATGTTCTCCGGCCACAACGCCTTCAAGTTTGGCACCGACCCGTTTTACCAGGACGGCTTCGTGCCGACCGTGCAGCAGTTGGTGGACCGCATCGTCAGCGGCGACTAGAAAAAATTTATTTCCACAAAGTATTTGTGGTTTTGCTTGATATTAGTGTGATTCTAATTTAGATATTAAGCTAGCGGCAATACTGTTTTTCGTGACCCGACACCAAGGAGCGCCATTTATGAGGACCTATACCCAATTTCTCGAACAATTGCGATCGGTAGGTCTGCGCCCGACCCGGCAACGCCTGGCCCTGTCGAGACTGCTGTTCGAAAAAGGTGACCGTCACGTCACGGCCGAAGTCCTGCACGCCGAAGCCCAGGCCGCCAACATGCGGGTTTCCCTGGCCACGGTTTACAATACCCTGCACCAGTTCACCAGCGTCGGCCTGCTCAGGGAAATCGTCATCGGCACCTCCCGGTCCTATTTCGATACCAACACCAGCGATCACCATCATTTCTATTTCGAAAAATCCGGTGTGCTGGAAGATATTGACGACGATTCCATCAGCATCGAAAAAATGCCCGATGCGCCCGACGGTGTTCAAATCAAACGGATTGATGTTGTCGTCAGGGTT
The DNA here is from genome assembly GCA_965613205.1 of uncultured Rhodospirillaceae bacterium. Taxonomy (GTDB): domain Bacteria; phylum Pseudomonadota; class Alphaproteobacteria; order Rhodospirillales; family JABHCV01; genus CAZZKE01. Next base: position 2,744 of record CBFDVE010000186.1, on the reverse strand, counting down.
GCATAATAAACCGTTATTTATCAATCTATTATAATTTACTTTAGAATTGATCTATTTTCTTGACAGGAGCTCACGGGTCCGCCATATTTGACCCGTTCTTCCGTACCGGCATGAAATCAAATAACCAATACCCTTTTCAGCAGGAGATATTCCCATGAGCTTGAAAGACAGCAAAACCGAACAGAATCTGAAAGACGCCTTTGCCGGCGAATCCCAGGCCAACCGCCGCTATCTTTACTTCGCCCAGAAAGCCGATATCGAAGGCTACAACGATGTCGCCACGGTCTTCCGGTCGACCGCCGAAGGTGAAACCGGCCACGCCCATGGCCACCTGGAATTCCTTGAAGAAACCGGCGATCCGGCGACCGGCCTGCCCATCGGCCCAACCGGCGATAACCTGAAAGCCTCCGTCGCTGGCGAAACCCACGAATACACCGACATGTATCCGGGCATGGCCAAGACCGCCCGCGATGAAGGGTTCGACGAAATCGCCGACTGGTTCGAAACCCTGGCGAAAGCCGAAAAGTCCCACGCCGGGCGTTTCCAGAAAGCCCTCGACACCCTGTAGATCTGACGAAGGTTTCTATCGAAATGTGTGGGGAGGTCCGGGCTCGGGTCTCCCCATATTTTGTTTTGTGCAAGGAAATTTGCTAAATGAGCGAAGGCGGCCTGAAGGCTCCCACCCGCCATCCTGTTCCGTGGCAGGACCCTGATTTTCTTGATGATGACAAGATCGATCAGCAACTGCGCCGGGTCTTCGACATCTGTCATGGCTGTCGTCGATGCTTCAACTTGTGCGACAGCTTCCCCCGCCTGTTCGATTTGATCGATGGTTCAGAATCCGGCGAACTGGATTCCGTTGACAGTGCGGATTTCAAACCGGTGATCGACGCCTGTACGCTGTGTGACATGTGCTTCATGGTCAAATGCCCCTACGTGCCGCCGCACGAATTCGATCTGGACTTCCCCCACCTGATGCTGCGCGCCCGCGCCGCCCAGTTCGACAAGGGCCAGGTTCCCGCCATCACCCGCCAGTTGACCAAAATCGACCGCAACGGGGCCATGGGCTGCTCGGTTTCAGGCTTGGCCAACTGGGCGACGAAAACCGGCAATGGTCTGACCCGTCCGGCGATGCAGGCGATTGCCGGTATTCATAAAGATGCCGCCCTGCCCGCCTATAACAAGACCAGGCTATCGAAATTGGCGGCGATGGATAGTCCGCCGGTCAATGAACAGGCCCCGGCCTTTGGCCGCAAGGCGGTGATCTACGCCACCTGCACCGGCGAATTCAACAATGCCCGGATCGGCCTGGCCGCCCGCCAGGTGTTGGCCCGTAACGGGGTCCTAACTGAATTCGTCTACCCCGGCTGCTGCGCAATGCCGCAACTGGAACACGGCGATATCACCAGCGTCGCGGCCAGCGCCGCCCGGGTCGCCGCCGACCTGTGTCGCTGGATCGACAGGGGCTATGATGTGATCTCGTTGGTTGCGTCCTGTTCGTTGATGCTGAAATTCGAATGGCCCTTGATTGTGCCGGAAAATGCAGACGTTAAAAAACTCAGCGCCACCACATTTGATATCAGCGAATACATGGTCAACCTGGCTGGCAAGGAAGGCCTGGCCGATGGCATGTCGGCCCTGGACGGTGACGTGACCGTGCATATTTCCTGCCATTCCCGGGCCCAGAACATGGGCCGCAAGGGCGCCGATTTGCTGCAAAATATACCCGATACCAAAATCAACGTGATCGAACGCTGTTCCGGCCACGGCGGAACGTGGGGGGTGATGAAAGAAAATTTCCCGGTCGCTTTGAAAATCGGCAAGCCGGTGGCCCGTCAGGCGGTCAAGGAAAGCGCCGCCTATCTGGTGTCCGAATGCCCGCTGGCCCGCGAGCACATTATTCAGGGCATGGATGATCGGCGGCCCGACAATACCCTGCAACATCCCATTCAGCTTATGGCCCTGGCCTACGGAGCATAAAAGCCATGTCGAAACACCGGATCACGCGCGCCGACCTGATGGACATGGACGCTTACGTCGCCGTCCGCCCGGAACGCCGCAAGGCGATCAGCGAGACCAAAAAAAACCGCCGGGTTTCGGTCGGGCCGGACGCCACGTTCTATTTCGAAAGCTTCGATACCATGCTGCATCAGGTCCAGGAGATGCTCTATATCGAAGGCGGCGGCGAAGACCAGATCGATGGTGAACTTTCGGCCTATAATCCGCTGATCCCAAATGGCAGCGAGTTGGTCGCCACCCTGATGTTTGAAATTGACGATGCGGACCGCCGGACCAAATTCCTGGCGGCATTGGGCGGTGTCGAAGAAACGATTACCATTACCATCGGCGAAGCAACATCGAGCGCCATACCGGAAGACGACATCGACCGGACCACGGCGGACGGCAAGGCCTCGTCCATCCAGTTTCTGCACTTCCCCTTAAGCCAAACCCAGATCGGCACCATGCAAAAAGAAGGTGCCCGCGTCATCCTCGGCATCGATCACCCGACATACGCCCACATGGCCATCCTGCCGGAAAACGTCCGCCAGGCCTTGAGTGGAGATTTTGGCTGATATTCCAATCGCACACTTATTATTTGTCGCACCCATTTTACTTATCGCACCCTGCGGGTGGCGCGGCCCCTGGAAGTCAGACTTTAAGGGAGGTGCCCCTGCGGGCGCGCTCTTTGCATTTAAGGTAAGTGCCCCTGCGGGCGCGCTCGTCGCGCTTGCTGCGTCTCTGGA
>CBFDVE010000185.1:0-5425 GCA_965613205.1 uncultured Rhodospirillaceae bacterium | reverse complement strand
CCGAACTAGGAAATCCGGGTGCGCGAACACCGTCCGGTCGTCCCGGTACATCGCCGACGCCGTCCGCACCTCGTCGTTCTGCGGATCGTCCACCGGCCTGACCGTATACACATGCGTTACCGAATCGATCACGTTCACGATTTCGACTTTGAAGTCCCTGAAGAATTGCGCGCGTTCACCAGCCGTCAGGGATCCATCAAGCCGGACGACCAGCATACCCGTCGACAGCATCGGCTCCGTCGAGTCCACGAAACTATACACAGGCCGCACCGATTCGACGCCCGGAATCGCCCCGAGTTCACGACGCCTGGCCCGATTCGCGGACGGCGTGTGAAGCAAGCAGTGGTCTTGGGCGCCCGGCGCCCAAGGGATGGCCTTGACCACGCACCCCGGGTCGGCCGCCAACTTCGCCATGGCACCCTCTCGCTCGGCCGGCTTGAGAGACACGGCGAACTCCGTGCTGGATTTCACAAGCGCGTGGGCCTTCCCGCCGGAGTAAAACACAAGCTGTTCCGATGCGCTGCCCATCGACGCGCCGAGGGCGATCCAAAGAACCGCCAACAGCAACGAACGTGTCGTCGCCCCTCGTCCATCAGCCCGTGTCATCCAACTTCCCATAGTCTTCATATTGCGAACTCACTTAACTAGGCAGAATCAAGATACATCGCTGCCACCTGACAGCCGACAACAATCGACCGGCTCTCCAATACCGACAACCGGGTTGCGAGCACGACACGTCATCGCGCACGCCAACACTCGGTGGCACCGACGCCCTTGGATACGAAACGGGCGAAGAACACTACCGTCCCACGGTTGGCCGGTGTGATGCGGCGTGTGTAGCCAGTCTATTGTTAAGATGCGCAAATGGACTGTCAAGCGTATTGCGGCCGATAACATCGCCCGGGATATGGGTATCAGCCGCGACGACAGCGACGCCTTCGCCATCGCTTCACAAACCCGGTACGCGGCGGCCAGGGAAGACGGTTTTTTTGATGACGAAATCCTATCGATCGAGGTGCCGGCCAAACGCAAGGCCCCGCCCCTGCGAGTCAGCGAGGACGAACACCCACGCCCGCAAACGACGCTGCAAAAATTGTCGAACCTGAAACCGCTGTTCGAGGGCGGGGTGGTCACCGCCGGTAATGCGTCCGGCATCAACGACGGCGCGGCCGCCGTGGTACTAATGAGCGCCGAAGAAGCCGAAAATCGCAATATCGCGCCGCTGGCCCGCATTGTTTCGTGGGCGACCGCCGGTGTTGACCCGTCGATCATGGGCACCGGGCCGATCCCGGCCAGCCGGAGCGCCTTGAAAAAAGCCGGATGGAGCGTCGATGACCTGGATTTGATCGAAGCCAACGAAGCCTTCGCCGCCCAGGCCTGCGCCGTCAATGCGGACATGGGCTGGGATACGGACAAGGTCAACGTCAACGGCGGGGCCATCGCCATCGGCCACCCGATTGGCGCATCGGGGGCCCGTGTGCTGGTCACGTTGCTGCACGAAATGCAGAAGCGGGACGCCAAAAAAGGCCTGGTGACCCTGTGCATCGGCGGCGGCATGGGCGTCGCCATGTGCCTCGAACGGGACTAGGCAAACCAATACAGGGGGGAAACAATGAGCGACAGCAAAACGGCCATCGTCACCGGGGCAACGCGCGGCATCGGCCGGGCCATCGCCATCGCCCTGAAAGACGCCGGATACAAAGTAGCCGCCAGTTATTCAGGCAACGATGAAGCGGCCAATGCCTTCAAAGAAGAAACCGCCATTCCGGTTTACAAATTCGATGTCGGTGATTTCGCCGCCTGCGCCGCCAACATCGCCACCATCGAAGCGGATTTGGGCCCGGTTGACGTGCTGGTCAACAACGCCGGCATTACGCGGGATTCCATGTTGCACAAAATGAGCCTGGAAAACTGGAACGCGGTGATTAACACCAATCTGAACGGCCTGTTCAACATGACCCGCAACGTCATCGAAGGGATGCGCCGCCGCGGCTTCGGGCGCATCATCAACATCGGTTCCATCAACGGCCAAAAGGGCCAGATGGGGCAATCGAACTATTCAGCGGCGAAAGCCGGTGACATCGGCTTCACCAAGGCCGTGGCCCAGGAAAACGCCTTCAAGGGGGTCACCGTCAACGCCATCGCGCCGGGCTACATCGGCACCGAGATGGTCCGTGCGGTGCCCGAAGAAGTACTCAAGACCAAGATCATTCCGCTGATCCCGGTCGGTCGCCTGGGCGAGCCGGAAGAAATTGCCCGCTGCGTCATATTCCTGGCCGCCGATGAAGCCGGTTTCATTACCGGTTCGACCCTGACCGCCAACGGCGGCCAGTATATGACGTAGTACCCTGGAAACCGGTTAGCTGAACTGGACAACGCTGCGAATGGACTGGCCCGCGTGCATCAGATCGAACCCCTTGTTGATGTCTTCAAGCGGCAGGGTATGGGTAATCAGATCATCGATGTTGATCTTGCCGTCCATATACCAATCGACAATCTTCGGCACATCGGTGCGGCCCTTGGCGCCGCCAAAAGCCGTTCCCCGCCAGACACGCCCGGTAACCAACTGGAAAGGCCGGGTCGATATTTCCTGGCCCGCACCGGCGACCCCGATGATGGTGCTTTCGCCCCAGCCTTTGTGACAGCATTCAAGGGCCTGGCGCATGGTGTTGACGTTGCCGATGCATTCGAAGGAATGATCCGCCCCACCGTTGGTCAGGTCAACCAGGTAGTCGACCAGATCGCCATCGACTTCACCGGGATTGACGAAATCCGTCATGCCGAATTTTTCACCCAGCACCCGGCGGTTTGAATTGAGATCGACACCGACGATTTTATCGGCCCCGACCATGCGCGCGCCTTGCAACACATTGAGGCCAATTCCCCCCAGGCCGAAGACCACAACGTTATCGCCCGGCCTGACTTTGGCCGTGTTGATAACCGCGCCGATCCCCGTGGTTACACCACAACCGATGTAGCAAACCTTGTCAAACGGGGCATCTTTACGGATTTTGGCGACCGCTATTTCCGGCAGGACCGTGTAATTGGAGAACGTTGAACAGCCCATGTAGTGATAAATTATTTTGCCGTTTAAGGAAAAACGGCTGGTCCCATCAGGCATCAGACCCTGGCCCTGGGTCGCCCTGATCGCCTGACAAAGATTGGTCCGTCCCGAAAGGCAATAGTCACATTGCCGACATTCCGGGGTGTAGAGCGGAATAACATGGTCGCCCACTTGCACAGAGGTCACGCCCGGCCCGATTTCGACAACAATCCCGGCCCCCTCGTGGCCCAGAATTGCCGGAAAAATGCCTTCCGGATCGGCACCGGACCGGGTGAATTCATCGGTATGACAGAGGCCGGTGGCCTTGACTTCCATGAGGATTTCACCGGCTTTCGGTCCTTCCACATCAACCTCGACAATTTCCAGCGGCTTCCCGGCTTCGAAGGCCACAGCAGCAAGGGATTTCATGTTGTTCTCCTTGTAATTGTCGCCACACCGATCAAGACCAAAATGCAGAAACCATGATAACGGCAACGTTGCCGTCGCCTAACTGTAAACGCCGGGAGTGACCTCGGTGCCCTTGGCCAGGGATGTCTTACGGGTCATGGGGATGAGATCGCCGGCCAGGCGCATGGCCCCGACGGCCATGATCATTTCACTGACCGGTTTGGAATGGGGCCGTTCGGAAATCAGGTCGAACCATTTCCTGATTCTGGGATACTTGGTCCATTCCGTGTCTCCGACGACTTCTCCGGCAACGTGTGACACCAGTTCATGATAGGCCAGCAGATCGGCAAAACTTATTTCGTCACCACACAGATAGTGGCTTTTTGAAAGCCACCTGTCCAGATAGATCAATGAATCGTCCAGCGTATAGCGGCCCTTGGCGATTTCCTTGGAATAGTCATGATCGCCCCAAATACACTCCGCGAAATGGGTGTAGAAAAAGGCGCCCGCACCGCGCCGAAGGTAAGACGCATGCCAATGGCAATATTGCTGAATGATCGCCCGTTGTTCCGGGGTTCTGCCGAACCAGTTTCCGGCCGCTGCAAATTTTTCGTTCAGGTAAAAGGCGATGGCCGGGCTTTCCCAAACGACGAAGTCACCATCGCACAGGATGGGGACTTGGCCCGTGGGGTTATATTTGTCCTTGAAACTTTGCTGCTCGTTGTCCCCGTCCATCAGGTTGACGACTTCCTCTTCAAAGGGAATTTCGTTTTCGAGCAAAAACTGGTGCACGGCCCGACAAGGTTGAGAGGTCGGGTGGTGAAGGAAACGTACTGGTGAAGACATGGCAATATACTCCCTTAATATTAATGCTGGTTTTAGCTATTTTTCCAAAACGGCGATATTCGCCGGTCGATCATTTAGGACATCGGGCCCATCAGGTTATGGGTGGCTTCATATATGTCTCCCCCGGTTTTTTGCTACAGGAAACGTGACAGCGGGTAATTGAACGTGTCTTCATGACAGACCAGCGCCTCGTGGATGATTTCACCGGGGAACAGGCGTGAGTCGTACTGGCAAACGCTGACCACCGGGTAGCGCTGGGCAAGGTCGTGGTCATAACGCCGTTCAAATGCCATCAGGTCGTTTAAGTCCAGGCCCTGTTCAATGGCCCAGGCCATGTCACCGACGAGACGAATACCCGAAATGCCCCGGGTTAAGGCCTGGACAAAACACTGTTCAAGTTCCTGATACATCTGATCACCCGATTGCGCCCCGCCCGATATCATCAACTGGTTGCTTTCCAGGGCAGTGTCCAGCCCCCCATACACGGCGCGCAAATTTTCAATAATATGCGTCGTTGCGTCTGGGCCGGCGATCAGGATACAAAATTCGCCGTCCTTCAATCCGGCCGCCAGGAACGAAACCGATATTTTCAGGCGGCCCAGATCTGTCTTGTAAAATGAACAAAGATGAGCGCCGCGCTCGATGGAAATATCCTCGATCATGACATGACCGGGCGCGGTTTTGCCGACGGCCCGCCGCGCTGAAGTTCCATCTGATTTTTTATTCAGGAATTCAATCAGATCGTGACGCTGAAACCGCCGCTCTTTTCTTCCCCCAACCCGCAGGCAGGGCAGGATTCCGTCATTGGTCCAGCGGCGAATGGAAACTTCACTGACGCGCAGAAATCCCGCCGCTTCACGAACATTCAAAAGTTCCGGAGACGTGTTGGTATTTGCACCTGTCACTTGATCAGACACCCTGACACCTTTCGAATATTCAATGAACACCCGGAGTCAGCATTCATCATTCTCAGCAACTATAGCCTAGTATGATAAGCAATGATGATTAAAGATCAAGATAATTCCTATACCAACGGTCAAGCTTGGATCAGAACAACGTCCTGAAACATCACAACTAGAGCATTTCCGGGATATTATGAACCATTCTGACCCTGTTATTTTGTTTCGT
>CBFDVE010000184.1:0-5499 GCA_965613205.1 uncultured Rhodospirillaceae bacterium | reverse complement strand
TCCAGAGACGCAGCAAGCGCGACGAGCGCGCCCGCAGGGGCACTTACCTTAAATGAAAAGCAACCAGCTCAATCTAACAGAACTGACTCCTGTCCGGCCTTACGACCTGACTTCCAGAGGCCCGCAAGCGCGACGAGCGCGCCCGCAGGGGCACCTACCTTAAAAGCCCGCAGGGGCACGACCCCTGAAGAATTCAGGGAGATAAACGATAGCCGCCCGGTTCGGTCAGCAGAATGCGGGCATTCGATGGGTCTTTTTCGATTTTCTGGCGCAGCCGGTAAACGTGGGTTTCCAGCGTATGAGTGGTGACCCCGGCGTTATAGCCCCACACTTCGTCGAGCAGCACATCGCGGCCAACAACCTTGTCGCCGGCCCGGTACAGGTATTTAAGGATCGCCGCCTCCTTGTCGGTCAAACGCACCTTCCTGCCGCTTTCGCCTTCCAGCAGCAATTTGGAACCGGGCTGAAAACTGTAGGGGCCGATGGCGAACACCGCATCGTCGCTGCGTTCGTGCTGGCGAATGTGGGCGCGCAGACGGGCCAGCAGAACGCCCAGGCGGATCGGTTTGGCGATATAGTCATTGGCCCCGGCATCCAGGCCCAGGATGGTATCGGAATCCGTGTCGGCCCCGGTCAGCATGATAATCGGGGATTTGACCCCGTTGCGGCGCATCAGACGGCAGACTTCCCGACCGTCCATATCGGGCAGGCCGACATCGAGAATGATGACATCGAAGTAGTCGTTTTTCGACAGGTCCAGGGCCTCTGCCCCGGTCAATGCCGTCGCGGTCGAAAATTCCTCATGCAACTGCAATTGCTCGCACAGCATCTCAAGCAGCGGCGCATCATCATCGACAATCAGAACATGCTTGCCTGAAGTCATTAATTAATCCAATCCCACCACATCAGATCCGATCACGTTTAAGTGGAATCATTTATTGATTCCGCTTAAACGTGTAAATCGGCTCGCCCTTTAATATCCGATCAGTTCACCTATAGTTTGAACACGCCATGTTCAAACTATAGGTGAACCGATCTCCTGGACGCTTAATAATAACCGATAAAGCAAGGTTCACAAGGCTTTTGGACGGTGGCCTTTTTTGCCGCCAATTGCTATAAGAAACAAATGCCGCACCGATTTCAACTGCAATCCATGCCGGCCTCGCGCGATCCCGTATCGCTGTTGGCGGTGGACCGGTGTGTCTCGGAATTGCGCCGTGGCCGTATTGTTGCGGTGCGCGGCAGCGGCGGCGTGGCGGCCCTGATCCTGGCCGCCGAAGCGGTAACGACCGACACCCTGGCCGATCTGGCCACGATCAGTCACTCAAGACCGGCCCTGACCATTACCCGGCGGCGGGCCAGAGTCCTTGGCCTAGGCGGAATTGGCGATACGGTGATGGTGCTGGACGCCCCTGACGGCTGGTCGGCAGACGCCATTCTGGAAATCGCCGACCCTTTGTCGGCGCTCGATGCGGATTTGAAGCAACGTTTCAATTTAAGCGGGGCCGGGGATTACAGTTGCCAGTCCGCCGCCATCGGCCTGGCCAAGCTGGCCCGCCTGTTGCCCGCCGCCGTGGTCGCCGACCTGGCCGCCCCGGACGCGGACGATCTCAACGTCTGGGCCGGTCGCCATGATATGCTGGTGGTCGATGCCGGTGATGTGTTCCAGTACGAACACACCGCCGCCCGGACTTTGAAAGCGGTCAGCGAGGCCCGGGTGCCCTTAAGCGCGGCGGAAAACACCCGCATCATCGCCTTTCGGCCGATCGATGGCGGCCTGGAGCATCTGGCCATTGTGATTGGAGAACCGCGACCCGACAATGCCGGAGACGGGATTCTGACCCGTCTGCATTCGGAATGTTTCACCGGTGATCTGCTGGGCAGTCTGCGCTGTGATTGCGGCGATCAATTGCGCGGGGCGATTGGGGAAATCGCCAGGAGTGGCGGAGGGGTGCTGTTGTATCTGGCCCAGGAAGGGCGCGGCATCGGACTGGTCAACAAGCTGCGCGCCTACCAGCTACAAGACGCCGGGTTTGATACCATTGATGCCAACGAACAACTGGGTTTCGATGCCGACGAACGGGTTTATCTGCCGGCGGCGGAAATGTTGCGTCAACTGGGTTTTAATAAAGTTCGCCTGATGACCAACAATCCGGACAAGATCGACGCCTTGTCCAAATATGGCGTCCAGGTCACGGGACGGGTCGCCCATTCATTCCCGGCCAACAAACACAACGAAACTTATCTGAAAACCAAGGCCGGTCGCAGCGGCCATTTGATTTAGCCGGTTTTGGCGCTGCGTTCGATCAGCGCCATGGGAATCAACAGGGCCGCCATGACCAGGGCAAACTTGACGGCGTTGGCCACATACAGGGCGAAGTCCTGATCGAAATCAATCAGCCAGGGCAGCAGGGCGGCGACAAAGGCGGTCGACAAGGCGGTCGGGTTTCTGTTCAATCTTTCAATTCCGGCCAGGGCCAGAATCAATAGCCCACCATGAATGATAAGTCCGATCAGGCCGCCCATGATCACCGGCTGGCCCAGCAGGGTTATGGAAGCGCTGTGTTGGCCCAGGAACTGCGGCGCCTTGGCGCAATATTTGACGGCATATTCCTGGCCCAGAGACAGGTTGGGTTTTTCCGGCCAAAGAAGGCGCGGCACCAGGCCTTTGAGCCAGAATAATTGCCGGGAAATCTGCAAGGGCTGATCGCCATGGGCTTTTAAAACGGCACCCAGGCAATGGCCCGTTTCGGTCTGTCGCCAGACGCCCTTTTTCAAGAAGATCTGGCTATAGGTGGTGTCGGCCTGACCTGTTCCGGGCCGGACTTTCCACCGGGTTTGTTGCAAAACCTGCACGGTCGCCAGCATAATCAGGGCACCGGCCAGGGCGATCAGAACCAGACGGGTTGCGGAAAATTCCATCAGGCGGACCGCATACAGCGAAATCGCCAGCAGGATGAACATGACGATCTTGCCTTCACCGACATACACCAGACCGGCGAGCGCTAACAGGGTGACCAGCAGCACGGCCAGTTTGTCGCCGATCTGGCGCGCTCCGGCGCTGCGGATCAGCAGGCACAATGACAGGGAAATCAAGGCTGGCGCGACCGCGCGCAAGGGTCCGCTGAACGGCACCGGCTGGGGCTGGCCAACATTCAGATAGAATGTCAGGGCGGTCAACGCCGAGGCGACCAGCGGCAGCAGAAATAAAGGCCAGGGTGCCGCGGCGCGCTCACCGGTGCCACCCGGCAGGGCGGACCTGTGGGCCATCAGCACATAGGAAACCAGGGCGACCATGCAGAAGGCAACAATGGTGGCTTCGGCCTGGCTGCCCACGTAACCGGTGAAGTCAAGCTCTGTTGTCTGCCACGGCGATTGCCGGCCCCACAAGCCCTGGACCACGGAGTAAAGAAGGACGCCCATGGTGGACAACAGAAACAAAGGCGATGTCAGAAATCTTTTTCGACCGCCGAAGATTTCCACCACGGCCTGGGCGATCAGCGCCATGGCCGCGCCAACGCGGGCGAGATCGATAAAAAAACCGCCGGCAAAACCGGCGGCTGCTGCTGCCAAGGCCAGCACGATCACCATCCACGAGGCCAATTCCGGATGCCGTTGAGCAGGCGTTTTGGCGTTGGCGATCATGCAGAACTTTCTATAGGTGCGTTTTTGACTCCGTCGATGGAGCCGAATTTGAAGTGTGCGCCAGACAGATGGCGCAGACCAGCACAAAGGACATTTGCCACCACGATGACCAGAAAGAAAAATTGAACAGACCGGAAAACCAGTAGCCCGTAGCGACACAGGCGGTGACGAAATAGGCCCCTTCGCCGGTTTGCAGAAAGCCCCGGAAATACCGCAACAGGGACATGGCAACGACCGAGACCAGCGACAGAACACCAAATATACCGGTCTCGGCGGCGACCTCGAGCAGCCAGTTGTGGGGATGGCTGGGGATCATTTTCAGATTGCCGACGGTATTGGGAATGATGGCGTCCGCTCCCGGGGCGAAATTTATGGTGTTGATGCCCAGGCCGAACCAGAAATTCCGCTCGACCAGTTCAAGGGCGAATTTCCAGATGGTCTGGCGCTGGAAATCGACCAGCCACAGGGGGAACAACCATTCCCCTTGAAAACCCGGTCGCGACCGGGTCGTGTTGAGCCAGATCAACACCCCGGCCAGCAGGGCGATCACACCGATCAGCAGCAACGCCTTGACCGGTCGGGAATTTTTCGAAAGCGCCGTCCAGATGGCGGCGAGCACGGCCATGGCGACAAACCCGGCGATGGCGGCCCGGTTATAGGTCTGCCAGACAAAAGCCAGCGAGCCGACCACATTGAGCGCCGCCAGCCAGGCCCACGATCCCCTTAACCGGAACCCGGCCCAGATAAAAACGGGAACCATGAAAACAGCCAGCGCCGAATATGATTTAAGGCTGGTTCCCAGGGGCACCGACAGCCACCCCCTGAAGTGTAGAAACCAGTACAGTTCCGGCACCCCGGTTTCGGCGATGGTGGCGATCGTCGTGGCGACCAGGGATGCCAGCAACAAGGCGCGCAGGGAAAGGTTATGGAGCCATCGGTGTTCTACCAGCACGGCCCAGAACAATGTCGCCACGCCGACGTAAATGAAAGGCCGGATCGCCGTTGTCAGGGATCGCTGCGGATCGATGGAAAGAAAAACATTGGGCAACCACAAAATGAATGTGACCGCCAACATCAGGCCAAGCGGGCCGCGGGCCTGCTGGGCCACTCGCCGCCAATAGCGCGACTTCTCCGGCAACGACAAAAAACACAACATCGCCCCGACCACCATGACGGTAATGGTCGCCCGCCCCATCACCTGAATGGGCAGGGCGCAGGCGATCAAAACGGTCAGGGTGCGCAGTCGGGCGGCACCTTCGGCTGGCTGGGGAATGACGTTCATGGCCGACGCTTTATATCAAGATGTGGGATTTTTGCGATCAAAAAAGTTTCCGGTACTGGGCCTCAATGGCCTCAACCCGGTAAGGGCGCAGCAAGGCCTCGACCATTTGGGGGGGGACCGGTTGGCTCTCGGTGATGAATTTGAAAATTTTTTGTGCGTCCGTATCGAAGGAAGTTTCGGGACCGTCCATGAAGGTGACGGTTTGCGGATAATCTTTGAGGAACGCCACGGAGTTATCATTTTCGATGGCAACAACGTTGATAATCGGTTTGCCCGTGGCCATGTAGTCGGCCAGTTTGCTCGGCAACTGGTGGCGGGTGGTGTTGGCGATATTGATCAGGCCATGGGCCTGGTTCAGGGCCCTGGCGGCGGCGCTGCGGGTGACCAGGCCATGGACGAAAAGATTATCGGGATATTGCGCCAGAGGCCCGTCGAACAGATCGGCGCAATCGTTCAGGCGACCATAGAAATGGGCCTCGATGCGGGGGTCGAGGGCGAAAATACCGGTCAGTAATTTGAGCAAATAAGCCGGGCTGCGAATGTCCCGGTAAAGTGATCCGGTGAACACCAAC
>CBFDVE010000183.1:0-5508 GCA_965613205.1 uncultured Rhodospirillaceae bacterium | reverse complement strand
TCTTCGACAATTTCCTGACAGGCGTGGGCGACACCGGGTGAATAGGCGAGCGCTAAATCCAACTGGGTGGTCAACGGTTTGGTCGCCACCACCTGAAGCTTGCCAGGAACCGGCAGACGGTGGTATTCGAGCGCCGCTTTTTTGAAATTGTCGGTCATGTATGTCCTCCTGAATAGGCCGAAACCCGCCTGTTATGATGATGTTAGCAGAAGCCTTTGGCCCATGATATGCTCCGCCAGTTTTTTCCTTCGGCCTTGGACTCCCCCATGAACGGCGCTCATTTGCGACAGATATACCCCTTGCGGGGGATCGGCTGGATGCTGGCCACCATGTTCATGTTTTCGTGCATCAACGGCACCGCAAAAGTTCTGATCCAGACCCTTCCGGTGATCGAGGTGGTGTGGGCCAGGTACTTTTTTCAGATGCTGTTGTTGATATTTTTTCTCAGGCATCGACTGGCAAAAATTGTCGTTACGAGCAAGTTCAACCGGCATGGGTGTCTTCCAGGCGGCGATTTTATACCCCCTTGCCGCGGCCGTTCTGCATTCCCTTTATCAGCTTTCGACCCGTTTTCTGAGCCGCACCGATGGCACCCTGACGACCCTGATCTATTCAGCCTCGACCGGGGCGGTCCTGTTGTCGTTGGTGGTGCCGGTTTTCTGGGTCGCGCCGGGCCCCCTTGAAATGGTGCTGATGGTGGTGATCGGAATATTTGCCATCATCGGCCATTTTTGCCTGATCAAGGCCTTCGAGGCGGCCCCGCCGGCCATCGTTTCGCCCTTCCACTATACCAACCTGATCTGGTCGACTTTATTTGGCTATATTCTGTTTGCCGATCTGCCCGACATGTGGACCGTAACTGGTGCCTTGATCATCGCCGGTAGCGGCCTGTATATTTTCCACCGGGAACGCACTCATGGGCTAGTGGATGGAATCTAACATATGGCACCCCCACCCTTTGTCATCGGCCATCGCGGCGCCTGCGGCCAGGCCCCGGAAAATACGCTGGGATCAATCCGCAAGGCGGCGACGTTGGGCCTGCGCTGGGTCGAATTCGACGCCATGCTCAGCGCCGATGACACCATTATCCTGTTCCACGACGACAAGCTGGACCGGATCACCGGGACCAAAGGGCTGACCGCCGAAACATCTTTTGAAGCGCTTCGGTTGCTTGACGCCGGTGGCCGTTTTTCCAGCCGGTATGCGGGCGAGCAAATTCCCAGCCTGATGCAAGCCTTCGCCCTGCTTGATAACCTGGGCCTGGGGGCCGTGGTTGAAATCAAACCGAGCCAGGGACGGGGCAGCGAGACAGGTGCCCGGGTGGCGGCGGCGGTACGCGACCATTGGCCGGCGACCCTGCCGCAACCGATCATTTCCAGTTTCAACGAAGACGGCCTGGCCCAGGCCCGCGATCTGGCACCGCACATTCCCCGCGCCCTGAACCTGTACAAAAACCTGGACGGCTGGCTGGACAAACTAAACGAATTCGACTGCCTCGCCCTGCATTGCAAGGAAAACCTGGTCGATCAGGCGGCGGTTGAAACCGTGCTCCGGGCCGGGTACGCCATGCGCTGCTTCACGGTCAATGATCCGGTCCGGGCCAGCGAGCTGAAATCCTGGGGCGTGGCCTCGGTGTTTACGGATTTTCCAGATCGCCTTGACGGCCTATAATAGGGCCATGACGAGTAGAAACATGGCGAAAATCCCCAACACCCTGGTCGTCGATGATGACCCCCATATCGAAGCCCTGTTCAAGGGTGGTAACGGGGTGGCGGGCAGCACCTTCACGTTCGCCAGGTCCGATGAACAGGCCCTGGCCATTTTGCAGGCTGAGCATACCATCGACATTGCCCTGGTCGCCATCGACAGCGCCCGCATCGGCGGCATGAGTCTGTTCAAACGGCTCGGCGGCGGTCGCATCCGCATTCCCCGCATCGCCCTGACATCGGGATCGGATCTTCAACTGATCCGTAGCGCCATGAATGACGGGGCGGTGGATTTCCTGACCAGGCCGGTTGCGGCGGCCGACCTGAACGCCACCATCGAAAAAGTGTTCAAGGATTGCGAAGCCCGGCGGCAAGCCTGGCGCACGGAATCCGAACTGGCCGCGATCCGCCGCGAGATCGATATCGCGGGCAACATTCAAAAACGAATTCTGCCCCAGGAATTCCCCCGGCGGGATGACATGGACCTGTTCGCCCGCACCACCCCGGCCAGGGACGTGGGCGGCGATTTCTATGACTTTTTCGACGTGGCACCGGACAAACTGGCCCTGGTCGTCGCCGATGTCTCGGGCAAGGGCGTACCGGCGGCTTTTTTCATGGCCGTCGCGCGAACCCTGATCCGGGCCACGGCCAGCGTCGAAGAGCAGCCGGGGCGGTGCCTGGAAAAGGTCAACTCGCTGCTCTTTCAGCATGATATTCCGGGCATGTTCGTGTCGGTCTTTTACGGCGTCCTCGACACCCGGCACTGGACCATGACTTATGCCAACGGCGGCCATTTGCCGCCCTATCTGATCCCCGGCAATGACGACCAGGTGATCACTCTCGGCGGTGGCGACGGGGTCGTTTTGGGAGTACAGGAAGGCATCCCGTATGAGCAGGAAACCGTCTCCATCGGACCGGGAGCGGCACTTTTTTTCTATACGGACGGTTTGACCGAGGCCTTCGATATGGATCGCAACCAGTTTTCCGATGATCGGTTGCTCAAATACCTGACCGATAACCGCTCCTCTTCCGCCCACGCCCTGGCCGACAACGTGTTCGCGTTTGTCGACCTGTTCACCGGCGATGCCCCCCAATCCGACGACATCACCAGTTTGGCGATCAAGCGGTTTTAGTGTGAATTTAGCATTCGAAAATTACGAACCTTGATATACTGCTGACTGAACAATCATTCGAATTAAACATCCGTATCGGAGCATTTAAATGGTCGGTGAATACATGGCGCAGGTCGGATTGGCCAATATCGTCGCTGCGATAATCGTGATTTTTGCGCTGGTTCTCGTATTTAGAGGCGTCAAAGTCGTGCCTCAATCGGATGTCTTCGTGATCGAACGATTTGGCAGATACACCAAAACTTTGGAAGCCGGATTGAGCTTTATTGTCCCGTTTCTGGATAATGTGGCTCACAAGGTAACCGTACTTGAGCGTCAACTTGCGGAATTTTCAATGTCGGTAATCACTCGCGACAATGTTGAAGTCGGCCTGGAAGCGACAGTTTTCTTTCGTGTCCTGGACGCCAGTCGCAGCGTTTATCGAATTCGGAATATCAATGCCGCACTTCATACCGCTGCAACATCGATTGTCAGGTCTGCGGCGGGTAAACTTGAACTTGATGAATTACAGTCGTCTCGCGAAAAAATGACCACTGAAATTGCCCAAAACCTTCAAGAGGCCGCCGAAATATGGGGTATCGAAATCACCAGAACGGAAATTACAGACGTTATCATCGATGACAAAACGAAAGAATCCCAACGCCAGCAACTCAATGCCGAACGTGAACGGCGCGCCGCAATCGCCCGTGCGGAAGGAGAAAAACGCTCAATTGAACTAAACGCAGAAGCCAAATATTTCGAAGCCGAAAAACTTGCCGACGCGGTCCGTGTAACAGCCGACGCCGACGCCTACGCAATTAAAGTCAAAGCCGAAGCGGATGCCGAACAGACCCGTGTTGTCGCCAGCGCCATAAATGAAAATGGTCAGGGTGCTATCAATTTTGAAATCTTAAAGCGCCAAGTGGAAGCTATGTCAGCTATTGCGGCCAGTTCCAGTAGCAAGACGGTGATCATTCCAACAGATGTGACAAAGGCTATCGGTTCGCTTCAGCTATTGATGGAAAATATTGGATCAAAAGGCTAGTTCGATGATCGATTTGAACTACTGGGTATACGTCACCGAAGTGTGGCTGATTATTGGCTTAGTCCTTATTATCGCCGATATTTTTCTGGGCTTTAATTTCTTTGTCCTGCCGATTGGAATAGCGGCACTGATCGTGGCTTTTCTTATCTTTGGCGAAAATGGTGCGCTTTTTGGTTCAGTTATCCTGTTTGATAGCTGGCGAGATGTCATTATCTGGTTCGCGGGACTGTCGGTTGCCTCCGTTGGCCTGTTGAAGCTGGTTTTTCAGCGCAGCCGTAAAGACAGCAGCGACATCAACAAATACTAATCTCGTCATGACGCCATCACCAGTTTGGCGATCAAGCGGTTTTAGGGCCTTTCCTCACAATCTGATATCCGCATCCGGTTCGCCAGCGTCCAGGGCATTCATATAGGCGAGGCAAAGGTCGCGCGACCGGTAGCCGTCATAAGCCTCGGTTTCCTGCCGTTCGATGATGGGAAAAGTCGAGTAGATATAACGCACATCGTCCCGCTCGGTGACGCCGTAAAGATGAAAAAACACCGCATCCAGTTTGGCGCGAAGATGCAGGCGGCGTTCCTCGTTCCACGGGAATGGCGGTTTGACACTGCCGGTATCGTCTACATAACCCATATCAAGTGCAAACGGGGCCATGTCGTGCGCCGTATACGTCAACTCCAGCACCGCCTCGCGAACAATCTCTCCAGCCGTTTTGGGGCCGAAGCTGACGGCCTCATATCGATCCGGCGGAACGACGGGGAGTTGTTCGACAATATACCAGTTTATATTTTGACCTTGTATTTTCTGCCTGATTATAAAATCGAACGGCGTTGCATTCAGATTTCCCAACATCAATGGTGCAGCAGAATAAATTTTCTGGGATTTGCCCTCAAGGATCATCATTCCCATTGAATTTCCCACCCCCGAAAGCGGAAGGGCGGCGGCTATCAATGTTCTCATATTCGTCGGGGCAGTGATCATTTTATAGCTGATGGACCACTCATTTTTTGCCGAAACTGGTACGTCCGTAAGCTTAACCCAAAACTGAGGATCTGGCAGCCAGTCGGAGTTCTGGTGCTGCTCTGGAGTTGTCGGTTCCGGCTGTGCCGGCCGATGCTGGTTTTCGGGGTTAATAACAATGCTGGCGGCCCGGTGATCGAATGCCTGAACCATCTTGCCTTCGTAGAGCGGCACCCATTCCCCCGATAGGCTGCCAAACCGGTTGCCGCCGATTGGATAGGCTCCTTCCTGTTCTTCCAGTTCCTGGCGAGTGCGAAACAGGCCCGAGTCGTTGGTCATGTCAAACATACGAAGGTATTTTACCGGCCATGCCTTGACCTCTTGCCCCGATGAGCGGTCAACCAAAACCGCCAGGCGGTCATAGATCGCCATCGTTAGTTCGGCATCCCTGCGGGTGCGAAATATCGGTGCCGTTCCGGTATTGGGATTGACGCGGGCAAAATCCTCTGCCGTTAGCCGGAAACAGCGTTCGGGATCATTGATTTCCGCGATATTGTGAATATAGAAGGCACACAACGCTGGCTCGCCGATTGGAGACGGGCTGGCGATAAAAACACAAAATTTAAATGACGCATGAACATCTGGAAAATATGTTTTCTTGTTTTCAAAATCATAGAGCGCCTTCAACCT
>CBFDVE010000182.1:0-5526 GCA_965613205.1 uncultured Rhodospirillaceae bacterium | reverse complement strand
GCCGCCTTGCCGGTGATCCGCGCCCCGGTGGCGCCTAAGGGGTGGCCGAGGGCAATGGCCCCGCCATCCAGATTGATCTTTGATATATCCAGATCAAGATCGCGGATCGAGGCCAGGGACTGGCTCGAAAAGGCTTCATTCAGTTCAATCACATCTAAGTCAGCGGCTGTAATTCCGGCCCGCTCAAGCGCCTTGCGGCTGGCCCCGACCGGGCCGATGCCCATGATTTCCGGCAGACAACCGGCGACCGCGATGGACTTGATGCGGGCCATAGGTTCGATGCCGCTGGCCTTGGCGAAGTCTTCCGCACAGACCAGCGTCGCCACCGCCCCGTCGGTCAACGGTGACGACGTTCCCGCCGTGACCGAACCGGTCTCGCTGAACGCCGGTTTCAGTCCGGCCAGGGTTTCCGCCGTGGTTTCGGGGCGGATGCACCCATCGACCGAGACATTGCCGATGGCGACGATTTCATCGGCCAGTCGGCCATCCTCGCGCGCGGCAAAAGCTTTCTTGTGGCTGGCCACGGCGAAAGCTTCCTGTTCCAGGCGGCTGAGCGAATATTTCCCGGCGACATTTTCCGCCGTTTCGCCCATGCCCATATAAGCCGCCGGATAGCGTTCATACAGTCCGGGATGGGGCATCGGGTTAAAGCCGGTCATCGGCACGCGGGACATGGATTCGACCCCGGCGCAAATGAAGGCTTCGCCCGCGCCCATGTGAATGGACCCCGCCGCCATGTGGATGGCCTGCATGGATGATCCGCAAAACCGGTTGACCGTGGTCCCGGCGACGGACACCGGCAGGTCGGCCAGAAAGCCGATCAACCGGGCCACGTTGAAGCCCTGTTCACCTTCGGGAAAAGCATTGCCGACGATCAGATCTTCGATCTTGTCGGCATCGACGCCGGTCCGTTCGACCAACGCGCGGACCACCTGGGCCGCCAGTTCATCGGGCCGGGTGCGGGCCAGTTCGCCCTTGTAGGCGGGGGTGAAGGGGGATCGCACGTATCCGGCGATAACAATGGAGATCATGTGGAGGCTTCCTTATCCTTGTGTCATGTTGCTGTCTCCGCTTGTAACGGCACATGGCAACTTAACCGTTCGATGAAGTTAAGTAACAATTTCTGGGTTTCGCCGATGTCTTCGTTGAGTATTCCGTGTCGATCCGAGGGTATCCAGTGTAGCGCTTTGTCTGCTGTGGTTAGGTCATTATAGATTATTCGGGCGCTTTCCGGTTCAACAACCGGGTCTTCGTTGCCTTGTATGATCAGGGTCGGCACCTCGATCCGGGCCAGATGATCTTGCAGATCACCGGTCATGGTTCGCAACTGATACAGCCCGTGAATGGGAATATGGCGATAGTTGATCAACGGGTGTTCACTGTTGTTTTCCATAAACGGCATGACCCCTTCGAAAGACGGCAGCCACGATGTCAGCTTGTTGATGCCGTGAACCAGCGGGATCAGCGCCATTTTACGATCCCGGTAGGCTATCGGTGCCGATACCGACGCCACCCCGAGCAAATTTTGTGGGTGCTCGGCGGCCAGGCGCAAGGAAAGCGCACCGCCCAGGGAAAAACCGACAATCACAATCTGATCGCAAAAACCGGTCAGGATGCGATAGCCGCGGCGAACCGAATTGAGCCAATCCCGCCACGACCGTTGTTTCAAATCCCACGGTGATGTGCCGTGCCCGGCCAGGCGAATCCCCAGAACCGCCGTCTCCGGCCCGGCGACCCGGTGGCCGAATTCGCTCAGTTCCGATGGCGTTGATAAAAAACCATGAACCAGCAGAATACCGGTTTTGGCCCGGTCTTCCGGGGTTATCAGATAGGGCGCGCCGCTTTCCGTGGCAGTTTCCTTGTCGTTGATTTCCGCATGGATTTCCTTGGAAAAATGGTCTTTGTTCCAGCTATGGGCGCGGACTTCATCATCGAACAGCAGGGCCGAAAGCTGCCGGTCTTCCAGGGACGCCGATTTTTCCAGCGCGTCCGCCACGGCCTCGCCGATTTCGCTGATCGGTGAAGCCTCGTTGGCGTAAACCAGAAGCGGGTTTTCAATGCGGACATTGTTGAATTCGTAGTCCTGGCACAGGGTATCGAGGAACCGATAGGACGCCCCGGTACGCCCGATCAGGCCGGATTTCCGGCAGGTGGCGAAGAACCGAACCAGTTCCATATTGTCGCCGTCAATCAAACCCCGGTAGCGATCAGGCCAGGACAGGCTGCGATGCAAATAGACGCCGGGCCGCCGCTGCAAATCCTTCATGGCCAGATACAAAATGCGGTGGAAGGCAGCGGTGTCGATGCTCATATCGCCGCGACCGATCAGCTGGGTCACCAGGGTCGATGCCAAATGGCTCAAATTGAGGGTGATGGCGCCATACATGCTGGCCATGGCGGCATCGCGGATACGGAAGGTTTCTTTTGAAATCCGCTTGGCCAGAATTTTTTCCGGCAGGCGGGCGACATTACCTTCGCGCAGGCCGAACAGGTCGTCTAAGGACCAGACCGACAAAAAGTATCGGTTCAGGATTCTTCGTTCCCACCAATTCCAGCGCTTTTGCGGCTCGATGGGGTCGCCCAGGCGGATATCCATGTCCGTATCGCGGAACAACAAATTGCCTTCGATCACCAGTTCTTCAACAAACTGGCTGGACGACCCTTTGGATAAAAATTCGGCGGCCCTACTGAGCAAATTGTCTTCGACACGGATCGGGTAAAAAGTGATGTTGGCGGGGATCACCAGGGTCGGTTCATGGGCTTTTTGATACAGCACATCCCTGTTTTCCAATCCCAGGGATTTAACCCAGCGTTCGATCCTGGCCGTGTCTTCCCGTTCGAACAGGTTGCGGATGCGCCACTTGAAAATGTCCAGGGTCATCGCCAGCACGGCCCCGCCCCGATGATGCTTGCGCCGCTGGTTTGCGGTCGATGAGTAAATCCCGTACGACCCGTCGCTGTCGATCACCCGGCGATCCTTGACCATGCCCCCTTCGGGGAAGATAACGACTTTTCTGCCGCGCAGGATTTCGGCCGCCAGGAATGGCAGCAGACCCGGCAAATCGTTCGGCACGGCCCCCACATCGCGCAGGAAGTTGCCCAGCCTTTCGTTGCCCTTGAAAAGGCCATGATCGGCGACCGAGCGGGTGTAGGCCCCGGTTTCCTGAAACAGGATCAGCGGCGGGATAAAAGTCTCGAACCGGGCGAAATGATTGAACAGGAAAATATGACCCTGTTGCAGCAGATGATCGTCGTGATGAACCTTGATATTCAGGCCAAGATACTTGCGCACCGCCTCGAACGACCCGATGAAGCGGGCGCAGGTTTTTTCATTGATCGCGTAGTCGGCTTCGTGGCTCATAGTCGGGGTTTCCAGGCACGATAACTCACAATTATAAATGTGGATCAAATAGGTTAAGTTTGCGACATATATTTGATATTTGACGACCCGGCGTTTTTCAAAGCAGCCTGTTACGTCTCGGAGATAAGATGTACGTCCCGTTGCGGGAAGGGCAGGGAATAGCCTTTTTCATCCAGGCGCAGCTTGACCCTCGCCAGCAGGTCGCATTTGGTCTCCCAGAAATCGCCGGACGCGGTCCAGCACATTAGGGTCATGTTGACGGAACTGTCGGCCAGGTCGGCGACAAATATGGCGGGTGCCGGGTCCCCGAGAACCCGTTTATCGGCTTCCATCAGGGCCAGCAATTCGGCCATGGCGGCGTTTACATCATCGCTGTAGGCAATGCCGATGGTCAGGCTGATGCGGCGTCTTGGGTTGCGGGAATAATTGATAATGGTGCTGCCCCACAGGCTGGAATTGGGCGCGGTAATGGCCAGCCCGTCAGACATGGTCAGGCGGGTGGTGAACAGGCCGATTTCCTCGACCGTGCCGGAAATGCCGTCGGCATCGATATATTCGTTAACGCTGAACGGCCGCAGCAACAGCAACATCATGCCCGCCGCGATGTTCGATAAGGTGCCCTGCAAGGCCAGGCCGATGGCCAGACCGGCGGCCCCGAAGACGGCCAGAATACTGGTGGTCTCGATGCCGAACTGGGCCAGCACGGCGACCATGACAAAGGCCAGCACCGCGTAGCGGGCGAACCCGGCGGCGATCGGGCCGACCGTGTTGTCTACTTTCGGAATATTGTGAATGGTCCTTTTGGTCAGCCGCCCGGCCCACCCGGCGACGATCCAGCCGACAATCAGAATGGCCACGGCACCAAGGATATCGAGGGCATAAACCAGGCCTATGTCCATCAGTTGTTCGGCCAGCTTGAGTGTCTTTTCATCCATTAAACCGCTTCCCTTCGTTTCATTTGTTATAGAATACTTTATGACCTATTTCGAGACCCTGTTGCGGTTTGATTTGGAAGCCCTGGCGAACTGGATATTTCTCGCCGTGACCGGGCTTATCGCCTGGTATGGCATCACTCATCGCAAGACCGACGGCAAGACCGACTTCATGAATTTGCTGTTCGGCGTGGTCGGTGCAATATTCTTCGCGCTGGTCCTGTTTCAAGACCTTATTCCCTGACCGTTGCGGGTCCTGCGCCAATGCGCTACAAAACGCCTCAAATTCCCCCAGCCCATAACCGGAGAACCCGATGGCGTCCTACCAATATTCCTATGTGATGAAAAACCTGACGAAAACCTTTCCCGGCGGGAAGGAAATTCTCAAGGGCATCACCCTGTCGTTTCTGCCCGGTGCCAAAATCGGCGTGCTGGGGCCGAACGGGGCCGGTAAATCGACTCTGATGAAAATCGTCGCCGGGCTGGATACGGAATTCGGCGGCGAAGCGTGGGCGGCGGACGGCGTTCGCGTCGGCTATCTGGCCCAGGAACCGGATCTGGACTCGAGCCTGGATGTTCAGGGCAATATCATGAAGGCCATGGGTGATACGGTCGCCCTGCTGGAACGTTTCAACGAAATCAGCGCCCGCTTCGCCGAGCCCATGGATGACGACGAAATGAACGCCCTGCTGATGGAACAGGGCGAAATGCAGGAGAAAATCGACGCCGTCAACGGCTGGGAAGTGGAACGTACCCTGGATATCGCCATGGATGCCCTGCGTTGCCCGCCCAGCGATGCCGATGTCACCACCCTGTCCGGCGGTGAACGCCGCCGGGTAGCGCTGTGCCGCCTGCTATTGGAACGGCCCGATATTCTGATGCTCGATGAACCGACCAACCACCTGGACGCCGAATCCGTGGCCTGGCTGGAAACCTTCCTGAAAAGCTATGAAGGCACGGTCATGGTGGTCACCCATGACCGCTATTTCCTGGACAATATTACGGGCTGGATTCTGGAATTGGACCGGGGCCGGGGCATTCCCTACGAAGGCAATTATTCGGCCTGGCTGGAACAGAAACGCAAACGCCTGGCCCAGGAAGAAAAAGAAGAATCCGCCCGCCAGCGCAGCCTCAAAACAGAACTGGAATGGATCCGCTCCTCGCCCCGCGCCCGCCAGGCCAAAAGCAAGGCCCGCATCACCGCCTATGACGATTTGCTGGCCGAGGCCGGTG
>CBFDVE010000181.1:0-5549 GCA_965613205.1 uncultured Rhodospirillaceae bacterium | reverse complement strand
CAAAATGGCCCCGGCTTTCCGCAAGGTCTACGACCAGATGGCCGAACCGCGCTATGTGATCTCCATGGGATCGTGCGCCAATGGCGGCGGCTACTATCATTATTCCTATTCGGTGGTGCGCGGCTGTGACCGGGTGGTGCCGGTCGATATCTATGTTCCGGGCTGCCCGCCGACGGCGGAAGCCCTGATCTACGGCATTTTGCAATTACAAAAGAAAATCCGGCGTACCGGTACTTTATGGCGTTGAGGGATCACGAGGGGCAATGGAGTTAGTGTTAAAGGACCTGGGCGACCTGCTGGCTGATACGCTGGCGAGCGAGGTTGTCAGTACCGATGTGAGCCATGGCGAATTGGCCATTGCCGTCCATGCGGACTGCATCGTTAAAGTGCTGACGTTCCTGCGCGACAACGTCAATTGCCAGTTCAAGGTTCTGGTGGATGTGTGCGGGGTCGATTATCCGGACCGGGAACAGCGCTTCGAAGTGGTCTACAATTTGCTTTCCATGAGCCACAATTTACGTATTCGGGTGAAAGTGCGGGTGGCGGAAAACGTGCCCGTGCCCTCGGTTACCGGCGTCTTCAATTCGGCCAACTGGTGGGAACGGGAAGCCTGGGATTTGCTCGGCATCTATTTCGCCGGTCATCCGGACCTTAGGCGCATCATGACCGACTACGGCTTCGAGGGGCATCCGTTACGCAAGGACTTCCCCCTGACCGGATATGTCGAACTGCGCTACGACGACGAGCAGAAGCGGGTGATTTACGAACCGGTTAATCTGACCCAGGATTTCCGTACCTTTGATTTTCTCAGCCCCTGGGAAGGGGCCGAAAAATTTCTGCCCGGCGATGAAAAGGCGGACACCGAAGACGCCGCCAAAAACGCCGCCAAGGGAGACGCCTGATGGCCGAAACCCGGATCAAGAACATGAATTTGAACTTCGGGCCGCAACATCCCTCGGCCCACGGGGTGTTGCGTCTGGTGCTGGAGATGGACGGTGAAATCATCGAACGGGCCGATCCTCATGTGGGTTTGTTGCACCGGGGCACGGAAAAACTGATCGAACACAAGACCTATGTTCAGGCCGTGCCTTATTTTGATCGCCTGGATTACGTCGCGCCGCAAAACCAGGAACATGCTTTCGTGCTGGCGGTGGAAAAGCTGCTGGGCCTGGAAGTGCCGCCCAGGGCCCAGTACATCCGGGTCATGTACGCCGAAATCGGCCGTATCCTGAACCATATCCTCAACGTCACCGCCTACGCCATGGATGTCGGGGCGATGACGCCCATGTTGTGGGCCTATGAAGACCGGGAACGGCTGATGGAATTCTGCGAGCGGGCATCGGGCGCGCGTATGCACATGGCCTATTTCCGCCCCGGTGGCGTGTCGGCTGACCTGCCCGACGGCCTGACCGACGACATCGCCGCCTGGTGCGAGGCCTATCCGCAGATGATCGACGAGTTGGAAACCCTGCTGACGGAAAATCGCATTTTCAAGCAACGCACGGTCGATATTGGCATCATCAACGCCGAACAGGCCATGGACCGGGGCTTCAGCGGCCCTAATCTGCGGGCTGCCGGTGTCGCCTGGGACTTGCGCAGATCGCAACCCTACGATGCCTACGACAAGGTCGATTTCGACGTGCCCACCGGCAAGCATGGCGACTGCTACGACCGTTACCTGATCCGCATGGTGGAAATGCGCGAAAGCGTCAAAATTATCAAGCAATGCCTGGCGCAAATGCCGGTCGGCCACGTTAAATCGCAAGATCACAAGGTCACGCCGCCACCCCGGAGCGCCATGAAGGGCTCCATGGAAGCCTTGATTCATCATTTCAAGGTGTTCACCGAGGGCTTCCACGTCCCGGCCGGAGAAACCTACACGGCGGTCGAAGCGCCGAAAGGCGAATTTGGCGTTTATCTGGTTTCCGATGGCACCAACAAGCCCTATCGTTGCAAGATCAGGGCACCGGGATTCGCCCACTTGCAAGCCATGGATTTCCTGTCCAGGGGGCACATGCTGGCCGACGTCGTCGCCAACATCGGTTCCCTGGACGTTGTTTTCGGCGAGATTGATCGATGAGCAATTCAGGCAGCCATTTCGAACAACCGGCCAGCTTCGCCTTTTCCAGGGAAAACGAGGGCAAGTTGCGGGCGTTCATCGCCAAGTATCCGCAAGGGCGTCAGCAAAGTGCGGTCATGCCCGCCCTCGACCTGGCCCAGCGCCAAAGCGGTGGCTGGCTGCCGCGGGCGGCCATGGTTCATATCGCCGAGCTGCTGGATATGCCGGAAATCCGGGTGTTCGAGGTCGCCACATTCTACACCATGTACAATCTGGCCCCCGTTGGCCGCCATCACGTTCAGGTTTGCACCAATCTGCCCTGCTGGCTGCGCGGCTCGGAAGGGATCGTCAGTGCGTGTCAGAAAAAGCTCGGCATTGCGATCGGCGAAACCACCGAAGACGGGGCCTTTACGTTGTCCGAGGCCGAATGCCTGGGGGCCTGCGTCAACGCCCCGATGATGCAAATCGGCGATGATTATTACGAAGACCTGGATGCCGCCTCCACGGCAGCCGTTCTGGATGCCCTGGCCAGAGGCGATGCGCCGACGCCCGGCCCGCAAAACGGTCGCCAGGGCTGTGAACCGCAAGGCGACCTGACATCCCTTAATAGCCCGAAGGAAGATGCCTGATGCTTAAAGACCAGGACCGCATTTTCCAGAACATCTACGGCCTCAAGGATAGCTCTCTGGCCGGGGCCAAAGCCATCGGCGACTGGGATAACACCAAGGCGCTGATCGACAAAGGGCGGCAATGGATTGTCGACGAAATCAAGAATTCCGGCCTGCGCGGTCGTGGCGGGGCCGGCTTCGGCACCGGCATGAAATGGTCGTTCATGCCCAAGGAAACCGGCGGCAGACCGGTCTTTCTGGTCATCAATGCGGACGAAGGCGAGCCCGGGACCTGTAAAGATCGCGAGATATTACGCAATGAACCTCATAAACTGGTTGAAGGGGCGCTGCTGGCCTCCGTCGGCATCGGCGCTAGCACCTGTTACGTCTATGTGCGCGGCGAATTCTTGCGCGAAGCGGAAGCCCTGCAACGGGCCATTGATGAAGCTTATTCAGCCGGTCTGATCGGCAAGGACGCCTGCGGTTCGGGCTTTGATTTCGACATCTACGTGCAGTTGGGGGCCGGGGCTTACATCTGCGGCGAGGAAAGCGCCCTGATCCAGTCGCTGGAGGGCAAGAAGGGCCAGCCGCGCTTAAAGCCGCCATTCCCCGCCAATGTCGGCCTGTATGGTTGCCCGACCACGGTCAACAACGTGGAATCCATCGCCGTCGCGCCGACCATCCTGCGCCGCACCGCCAAGTGGTTTTCTTCCATTGGCCGGGAAAACAACTCAGGCACCAAATTGTTCTGTATTTCCGGTCACGTAAACAACCCGTGCACGGTCGAAGAAGCCATGAGCGTTACCCTCAGGGACCTGATCGACAGCCACGCCGGGGGGGTCATCGGCGGCTGGGATAACTTACAAGCCGTGATCCCCGGCGGATCATCGGTGCCGATGCTGACCAGGGCCATGTGCGACACCGCAATCATGGATTTCGATGGCCTGAAAGATCTGGGCAGCGGGTTGGGCACGGCCGCCGTCATTGTGATGGATAAATCGACCGACGTGATCCGTGCCATCACCCGCCTGTCGCGCTTTTACAAACATGAAAGTTGCGGCCAGTGTACGCCCTGCCGGGAAGGCACCGGCTGGCTGTGGCGGATGATGGAACGCATGGCCACGGGCGACATGAGCCTGGACGAAATCGATCTGGTCGAGGAAGTGACCCGGCAAATCGAAGGCCACACCATTTGCGCCCTCGGTGATGCCGCCGCGTGGCCGGTGCAGGGCCTGATCAGGCATTTCCGTCCCGAAATCGAACGCCGGATTAATGAGCGTCAGGCCGCCCGCACCGGGGCCGCGGCATGAGGGACAACGCGTAATGCCGAAACTCACCATTGATGGCCAGGAGATCGAGGTCGAAGACGGCCTGACCGTGTTGCAGGCCTGCGAGCAGATCGGCATCGAAATACCCCGTTTCTGCTATCACGAACGGCTGAGCATCGCCGGTAATTGCCGCATGTGTCTGGTCGAAATGGAACGGGCTCCCAAGCCGGTGGCCTCGTGCGCCATGCCCGTGGGCGAGGGCATGGTCATTCATACCAACACCCCGGCGGTGCAGAAAATGCGCAAGGGGGTGATGGAATTCCTGCTCATCAACCACCCGCTCGATTGCCCAATCTGCGATCAGGGCGGCGAATGTGATTTGCAGGACCAGGCCTTTTCCTACGGCATGGACCACACCCGCTACCATGAAAACAAACGGGCGGTGGCAGACAAGTCGTTCGGTCCCCTGATCAAGGCGATCATGACCCGCTGTATTCACTGTACCCGCTGTGTACGGTTCTCCAGCGAAATCGCCGGGGTGCCGGAACTGGGCTCGACCGGGCGCGGCGAAACCATGGAAATCGGCACCTATATCGAAAAGGCCCTGACCTCGGAATTATCCGGCAACATGATCGATTTGTGCCCGGTTGGCGCTTTAACATCGGCCCCTTACGCTTATACCACCCGTCCGTGGGAACTGGCCAAGACCGAAACCATCGACGCCATGGACGCCGTTGGCTGCAATATCCGGGTCGATGCCCGCGGGCCGGAAGTGATGCGCATCCTGCCGTCGCTCAACGAAGACATCAATGAAGAATGGATTTCCGACAAGACCCGGTTCGCCTGTGACGGCCTGATGCGGCAGCGCCTGGATACGCCTTATGTGCGGCGCGATGGCAAGTTGCAACCGGCCTCCTGGAACCAGGCTTTCGCCGCCATTGCCGACAAATTAAAGGGCACGGACGGATCGAAAATCGCCGCCATCGCCGGCGATCAGGCGTGCGGGGAATCGATGACCGCCCTGAAAGATCTGATGACAAGCCTGGGGTCGGGCAACCTGGATTGCCGCCAGGACGGGGCCAAGCTGGATGCGTCGGTGCGCGCCGGGTATCTGTTCAACAGCACCATCGCAGGGATCGAAAACGCCGATGCCTGCCTGATCATCGGTGCCAACCCCCGGCGCGAAGCCGCCGTGATCAACGCCCGCATTCGCAAACGCTATCTGATGGGCGGATTTCCAGTTGGTTTGATCGGCGAGGCCGTGGATTTGTCCTATGCCTGCGAACATCTGGGCGGCGGGGCCGAAACTCTTGGCCAGATCGCCGAGGGTAGCCACGATTTCGCCAAGATACTGCAAAGCGCCGAAAAACCCATGCTGATCCTGGGCCAAGGCGCTCTCACACGCCCCGACGGCGCGGCCGTCCTGGCCTTGGCGCGAAAAATCGCCGAGGATACGGGTATGGTTTTAAGCGATTGGAACGGATTTTCCGTCCTGCACACGGCGGCGGCCCGGGTCGGGGGCATGGATGCGGGCTTCCTTCCCGGTGACGGCGGCAAGGATACCGCCGCTATCGTCGAGGCCTGCGCCTCGGGCGAAATCGAAGCCGTTTACCT
>CBFDVE010000180.1:0-5555 GCA_965613205.1 uncultured Rhodospirillaceae bacterium | reverse complement strand
ACTACGCTCCCTAAATCGATTTACTCTGACCCCATTGATTTCTCTGACCCCATTGATTTCCATTGATTTCTACCGCTAATCCGCCAATCCCAGAAAGCCGCCGCACTTAGCAATATGAAACCCGCCACTTCGATCAAACGATCATATTGAATGTACATTGCATACCCGATCACAGCCGCTCCAGAACTTCCCATCAAGATCGGCCAAGGTTGCCGATGCCGGGTGAAACCGAAGCCAAGGCCGCCAACAGCAATAAGCGCGAAAGCGACAATAGCCCCGGCCCATATTTTTTCATCAATAATGATTGCTGTGCCCAGCATGCCAAGGAGGGCAACAACTCCTAGTGTTCCATAGCATGCCGCCAGTGAGAACCCCGTAGATAGTGTTGCGAACCACCTCGATCTTAAATCTTTGAGTGTCATGACTTCTCCCAGTAATTATGTGTAGTCAATGGGGTCATGTGTAGTCAATGGGGTCAGAATTACCGGGACAGTTCACTCTATTGAATTACCGGGACAGTTCACTCTATTTTCAAATCAGGAACGATCAAGCTATCGGCGGGTAAAAAGCGCCCCGCGCTGATCGTGCCGCAATAAGCGCAAGCCTATTTGATATCGCTTTCCTGAACGGAGGGTGATCCGTTCGACGAAGGGCCGTCGGCGAGCAAGCCAAACAGGTTGCGGAAAATTCCGGGCGCCAGCACACTAAGGGGATTGACGACAACTTTGGGGTCTTCGATGGGGCCGCGCATGGCGTAGTTGGCGGCAAAAATCCCGCCGCCTTCTTCCGTTCCAGTCAACAGGGTGCCGATGATCGGAATGTTGCCGAGAACACTGTTCAGGGCATAGGCGGGAACCACGGTGCCTTCGATATCGACGGTTTCGGCATAGGTATCGATACGGCCTTTGGCGGTGTAGCCAAGGGACAACCCGGTGGCCTTGGCGTTTTTGATTTCAATAACCCCTTGTTTGAGAACGAACGGCACATCGAAATCATTGAACGCCAAGCCATCGCCCTGCAAGGATTCGACAATTCCGGTCAGCGACAGAATACTGACCAGATGGGCCAGGGTCGGGGCGCCGATAATGCGATAATCGCTGATCAGTAATCGGCCGGTCAGGGGGTGCCCAGGTTCAACATCATCGAATTCTCCGGTCACATCCAAAGTGCCGCCGACCAGATTATCGTATACCCCCAGGGTCGACAGCATGGCACCGGCATCTTCGGCCTCGAACGTAAGCTCTCGTTTGCCGATGCCACCTGGCTTAAGGCGCACTTCGAACCGCTTGCCCTTGCCGACCACGCCATCGACGACCATGCCCCGCCATCTCTCGTCGGCGCGGGAAAAAGTGCCGGTGATTTGCTGCAGGTAGCGATCAGGACCGATCCACACCTTGTCGACTTTCGCCGACACGCTCAACTTCAAATCCAGGCGATCAATGCCGTCTTCGTCATCGGGGGGGGACGTTTTGAACAGGTCATCGAACATCGGGGCCAGGTCCAGACTCGGCCCGTGCAAGCTGATGGTCCAGCCGCCATCCTGTCCGGGAATGACCACCCCGGCCAGATCGGTCCGGTTATAGCTGACCTGTTTGATGTTGACCTTGTCGAGACCGCTGCCATCGGCGCTGTAACTGGCAGAACCGTTCAGTCGCAAGTCTCCGGCCAGCATCGAGAAGCTGGCAATATCGGTGATCACGATGCCGGCCACATCGAAGTCGATCTGGGCCGATCCGCCGACCCCGGTCTGCTTCGACCAGTTCATCGCCGGAATGTTAAACGCGACTTCGTTCAGGTCCAGCTTCAGGCGCACCTTGCCGGTGCTGTCATCCTGCAAAAGCAGACGAATATCGACCCCGACGCCGCCTTCGATCAGGTTGCCGTACAGGCCTGAAATATTCAGGCCGAGATCGCCCAGTTTGCCAATATCGTCGATCTGCGAGCGAATATCGAAGCGCTGCCGGTAGCTTTCGCCAGAGCCGAAATTACGCCGCCAGTTCAGCGACGCGGCGATTTCACCCAGGGTCACATCACCTTCGATATCGAGGCCCTGGCGGTCGACCTTGAGATCAAGAAATTTACTGCTAATGCCCTGGCCGAGAACCACGTTGTCGATGTAGACATCTTTCATCCCGGCATTGGCGGTAATGTCGATCTGGTTCAGGGTCAGGGATTCGAGCAAGGGCATGGCCAGCTTCAGATGCAGATTGGCCTGGCCATAGGTACTGTCTGGATCGATGCCGATAATGGAAGAAAACCCGAGCGGTTCATGTTCGATCATCTGCATGGCTTTTTTCACCGGCCCGTTGATGAACAGGTCCATTTTGGCGAACTGGTCTTGCTGGTCGAGGCCGGTCAGCGAGATGATTGCCTTGTCCAGCGTCAACCCTTCGGTGCTTGATCGGGTGATGAAGATATCGAACTTCTTGTCGGTAAAACGAGCCGTGCCGCTGGTATTGGTGGCTTTCGGCATGGGCGGCAGGTAATCCACCGTGACCCCTTCGATATCCATGTCACCACTGAGGGAAACCACTTGCAGCGGTTTGCCTTTGTCCTGACGCAACTGGAGCGAGGCGCGGGCCTGGGGAATGACGCCATCTGAAATGTGACCGAGGACCCAGTCGCGCGGCTCGGCGGCCAGGGTTTTGGGCCAGTATCGACCCAGGATATCCGGTGTCATGTTGCGCAGCACACCACCGGCACCGAGGGAAAAACTGCCGTTGTCGGCAATGATGTTCAAGGCGATGGAGGCCGTCGGCCCTTGCAAATCCAGTTCCAGCGCATCGACTTCCACCTTGCCGGTCGCGCCGATCCACCTGCCCCGTGCATTCAGGGTTTGTAATGGCAGATTGTAATCGACCGGGGGCGGCAGGTAAACCGATCCGGTGGGGCCCAGATCAACGGTTATATTGTTAATTTCAAGCCGGTCCGGGCGCCCTTCAAAATGACCGCGAAGTTCGACTGCCTTGACCGGAATGCGCTGGGCCAGGGCCAGCATTCCAAAATTCTGAGCGATTTCAACCGGCATGGTGACGTGGCCCTGACCGGCGTTCAGATCGAAGCCTAAGCTTTCCAACTGGCCATTGCCATCCAGGGAAACTGTCAGGGTTCCCTGCACCGGCAGGTCCATCAGCGCCAGATTGGCGAAATCCGGCGACAGGTCTGCCAGGGCGGCCGGGGTGATGGCGCTGAAATCGAGCCCGAAATCCAACCGGCCGTCGCTGGCCCGGTAGTCGCCGATGATCGAGATATTGGTGCGCTGGCCGCCGACCCGTATATCCAGGGTGATATCGCCCTTGAAGCCGTTGGCGACCCGCATTAACTGCACCTGGGCATTGCTGGCGTCCCATGAAATATTTCGGCCCTGGTCAATAACCGTCAGGTCGGCATCGTAGATGGTGACATTGCTAAGATAGCTCATGGCCCGGGACGGGTCCGGTGTGGCAATCAGTTCGCCGATCAGGCGCTGTATGAACTGGCTCGATTGGGCCGAGTCCGTATCGAAACCCACTTCCAGCGAGCCATCGACATGGCGCAGCACCCGCAGGCGAGGCCGGAACAGCTCGATACTTCTGGGTGCGATCATGCCCTGCATCAGGGCCCTGGCGCTAAGTGACAAGGACAATTCCGGAATAATGGCGATCAGGGCATCATCGGTATCATAGGCGCGCACGTTGAGGACCCGGATATCGAGCGTCCGTTCCCACCCGGCCCAGGTCAGGATGGTGTCATCAAGGCGCAGTCGAAAAGACTTGTGAAATTGGCCCAGCGTGCTTTCGATATAGGGCGACAGGAAAGCCAGCGAAATGGGGCCGGACGACAATTGCCAGGCGGCAATGACCACCAGGATTGCAAATCCGGCACCAAGGCCGCCTAATAGCCTTAAAATCGCCCTGAAAAAACTGCTGAACAAATTTATCTTCCTGATCGATACAGAGCCGAGAAATATGTATTTTCACAAATTTTACAAGCATTAGAGTTTAGCAAATATGAATTTATTTGTCTCTTCTGCCGCCCCGACTTCCCCCCCAGCGCCTGGCGACCGGGATCGCATGGTCCGGGGCATGGAACGCTGGCAGGATGCGGTCGACGATGGCGGGGATGCGGACGCCAAGGCTATCCTTGGGTCCGTGCTGGCAAACTCATCGGCCCGCGCCCTGGCCGAGGCCATTTTCGGCAACAGTCCTTACCTGTCGAAATGCATGATCGGGGCCCCCGAATTCTCCTGCAGGCTGTTCGCCCAGGGACCCGATATAGCCTTTAATGCCGTACTCGAAGATGTCCGCGCCGCTGGCACTGGCCAGGGAAATACGGCGAAATTGTTGCGGCTGGCGAAAAACAGGGCGGCATTGTCCATCGCCCTGGCCGATATCGGCGACATGTGGCCGCTGGAGAAAGTCACCGGGGCCTTGTCGGAATTTGCCGACCTGGCCATTTCGGCTGCCGCCGCCAGCGCCTTGCGCACCGCTGCCGCCAGGGGGGACTTACAATTGACCGACCCTGATAATCCGGAAACGGGATCGGGCCTGGTGATCCTGGGCATGGGCAAACTTGGCGGATGTGAGCTGAACTACTCCAGCGATGTCGACCTGATTGTCCTGTTCGATCCGGACGCAATCACCACCAAGGACCCGGACAATCTGCAAACCGCATTTGTCCGGCTGACCCGTAATCTGGTGCAATTGCTGGAAGACAAAACCGTCGATGGCTACGTTTTTCGCACCGATCTCAGGTTACGACCCGATCCCGCCGCCACGCCCATGGCCATTTCCGTGCTGGCGGCGGAAACCTATTATGAAAGTATCGGCCAGAACTGGGAGCGGGCGGCGATGATTAAAGCCCGTCCGGTGGCCGGTGATATGGCGGCGGGCGCGGCCTTCCTGAAATGGCTGACCCCGTTCATCTGGCGCAAGAACCTGGATTTCGCCGCCATTCAGGATATTCATTCGATCAAACGCCAGATCAACGCCCAACGGGGCGGCAGCGGGATAAGCGCGGCCGGCCATAACGTCAAGCTGGGCCGGGGCGGTATCCGCGAAATCGAGTTTTTCGCCCAGACCCAGCTCTTGATCTGGGGCGGCAGACTGCCTCAGTTGCGGGTATCCGGGACAGAACAGGCGCTCGCCGAACTGACCCGATGCGGCCAGATCGAGGCAATGGTCCGGGACGATATGATCGCCGCCTACCGCTACCTGCGCCGGGTCGAACACCGATTGCAAATGGTCGATGACGCGCAAACCCACAGCGTTCCGGAAGGCCCCGAAAAGCTCGCCGCTATCGCCACCTTCCTCGGCTATGACGACAGCAAAACCTTTGCGCTCGATCTGACGGAGCATCTGCAAAAGGTCGAAACTCATTACGCTGGATTGTTTGAACACGCGCCGTCACTGGGCGCGCCGTCTTCGACCGAAGGCGGCATTGTCGGCAATCTGGTTTTTACCGGTGGTGATTCCGACCCGGAGACGATCCGGACTATCGAGAAACTCGGATTTCGCAACGCCACCGCCATCGACGCGACCGTACGCGGATGGCATCACGGTCGTTACCGGGCCATG